>NZ_JBNFOF010000065.1:0-14727 GCF_057364645.1 Janibacter sp. CFPM2_SD2 | reverse complement strand
GTCCGCGGCGACGGTGGCCCGAGGGGCCGCGGGCCTGACCGGCAGACCCGGTCCGGGCGGGCTGGGGTCCAGTGGCCGACGGCTCGGCCCGGGGTCCCCGAGGGTCGGCGACGTCGTCGCTCGACGGCTGGCAGGTCACCGTCACCGATATGGACACCCGCCGCGTCGACCGCCTCCGCTTCGTCCGGCAGGCCCCCGCGGAGGGCGACGCCTCGAGCGACGAGCGTGGGACGAAGGGGGGTGAGCTCCAGTGACGACCGTGCTCATCACCGTCGCCCTGCTGCTCGCCAACGGCTTCTTCGTCGGCGCCGAGTTCGCCGCGATGTCCGCGCGGCGCTCGCAGCTCGAGCCCCTCGCCGACGCCGGCAACAAGCGCGCGGCCATCGCTGTCGACGCCCTGCAGCACACCGGTGTCCTGCTCGCCACCTGCCAGCTGGGCATCACCATCTGCTCCGTGCTCCTCGGTGCCATCTCCGAGGCGGCGCTGCACCACGCGCTGCACCCCGTCATGGAGGGCATCGGCGTGCCGCACGCCTTCACCGACGCGGCCTCGCTCGTCCTGGCCATCGCGATCGTCGTCTACCTGCACGTCGTCGTCGGCGAGATGGTCCCCAAGAACCTCTCCATCGCCGGCCCCGAGCGCTCCGCGATCATGCTCGTGCCGCCGCTCATGTGGGTCATGAAGATCGCCAAGCCGGTCATCCTCGTCATGGACTGGGTGTCCAAGGCCTTCGTGCGGGCCATGGGCATCGACCCCAAGGACGAGGTCGGCTCGGCCTTCACAGCCGAGGAGGTGCAGCACATCGTCACCGAGTCGCACCGCGAGGGGCTCGTCGAGACCGAGAAGTACGGCCTCGTCGGCGCGGCCCTCGAGTTCTCCGACAAGGACGCCCGCGACGTCGGGGTGCCCGTCGCCGACCTGGTGACCGTGCCGCGCGACGCGACGCCCGACGACATCGAGCGGCTCGTGGCCCGCTACGGGTACTCGCGCTACCCGACGACCGACGAGTCCGGCGAGCTCATGGGCTACCTGCACCTGAAGGACGTGCTCTACGCCGACGAGACCGAGCGCGCCGAGCCGGTGCCCCGCAAGCGTCTGCGCCGCATGGCGACGGTCCAGCCGGCCGACGAGGTCGAGGATGTGCTGGCGACCATGCAGCGCACCGGCACCCACTTGGCCCGCGTCGTCGACGACGCCGGCTCCACGCTGGGCGTCGTCTTCCTCGAGGACGTCATCGAGGAGCTCGTGGGCGAGGTGACGGACTCCACGCAGCGGGGGTGACCCCCTTTGTCCGCCTGCAGACAGACCTCACCAGCACTCCGCACGGAGGGCTGGGTCGAGGTATGTCTCTCCGCGAAGGGGGAGAGGGCTCAGTACTGGTAGCCGGCGCAGTACGGGCTGGTCTGGACGCGACCGGCCGTGACCGGGCCGTCGCCGATCGTGTAGGTGATGTCGAGCGAGGTCGAGCTGGAGCCACCCTCGACGACGTACTCGTAGACGCCGGGCTCGCCGGAGACGGCGATCGGGCCGGAGACGACGGTCTGGGTCTCGCCGCTGCCGTTGACCACGGAGACGAGCACCGGGGCCGGGGCGGTCGCGGGCTCGACGGCGAGGAAGACGCGGTAGCCCTTGTTGTAGCCGGCCGCCCCTGGGAGCTGCCCTGGCAGCGGGTGCCGTGGCTGCGGCCCTCGTCGATGCTCGGGATCTCGCTCTCGGACGCGGCGAGCGACGGGGCGGTGGCGGCGATGGGGATGGCCGGCGCGGTCCAGGCGATGCCCTTGGCGAGTCTGCGGCGGGAGGGGGTGCTCATGAAGTGACGCTCCTGGTGCGATCGTGATGCCGGGCGGCCGGCGGATCGGGGCGAAGTCGGCGTGGCGTGGGCCACATCTGGGGCGGATACTGGAACATGCTGGGGTTCATCCGACACCAGGAGAGTGACATGTCCAGCACACCAGAGGTGCAGGCCCCCGCGAAGGAAGGCTTCTCCTCACGCAAGGTCTTCATCTTCGCGGCCATCGGCTCGGCCGTCGGCCTGGGCAACATCTGGCGCTTCCCCTACGTCGCCTACGAGGGCGGCGGCGGAGCCTTCATCATCCCGTACCTCTGCGCGCTGCTCTTCGCGGGCATCCCGCTGCTCTACCTCGACTACGCGATCGGTCACCGCTACCGCGGGTCGGCGCCGCTCTCCCTTCGCCGTCTCGGCCGGGGCGCCGAGTGGCTCGGCTGGTGGATGGTCCTCATCTGCGTGATCATCGCCGTCTACTACGCGGCGATCCTCGCGTGGGCGAGCAAGTACGCGGCCCTGTCCTTCACCAAGGGCTGGGGCGACGACCCCGAGACGTACTTCATGCACGACTACCTGCAGCGGGCCAAGGCCCCCGGGCCGACGATGGACTTCGTCCCCGAGATCACCTGGACGATGGTCATCGTCTGGGTCGTGACGATCGGCGTGCTCGCCCTCGGCGTCCAGACCGGCATCGGCCGCACGGCCGTCGTCTTCATCCCGGTGCTCGTGCTCGCCTTCATCGTGCTCGTCATCCAGGCGCTGACGCTCGACGGTGCGATGGAGGGGCTCAACGCCTTCTTCACCCCCGACTGGGGTGCCCTGACCGACGGCGCCGTGTGGATCTCCGCGGTCGGGCAGATCTTCTTCAGCCTCTCCGTCGGCTTCGGCATCATGATCACCTACGCCAGCTATGTCGGCCGCAAGACCGACATGACCGGCTCGGGTGCGGTCGTCGCCTTCTCCAACTCCGGCTTCGAGCTGCTCGCCGGCATCGGTGTCTTCGCCGCCCTCGGCTTCATGGCCACGACGGCGGGCACCTCTGTCGGCGAGGTCCTCGGCAGCGGCGGCATCGGTCTGGCCTTCATCGCCTTCCCGACGATCATCAACGAAGCGCCCGGCGGCGTCATCATCGGCGTGCTCTTCTTCGTCTCGCTGCTGCTCGCCGGCATCACCTCGCTCATCTCGATCGTCGAGGTGATCATCGGTGCCGTGCGCGACAAGGTCGGCATCTCCCGCCTCGCGGCGACCTTCGTCGTGGGTGTGCCGATCGCCGTCATCAGCGTGCTGATGTTTGCGACGACCGGTGGGCTCTACGTGCTCGACACGATGGACGCCTTCGTCAACAGCTTCGGCATCATCGCCGTCGCGGCCGTGATGATGCTCGCCGTCACCTACGTCTTCCGCAAGCTGCCCGTGCTGCGCGAGCACCTCGACGCGCGCAGCTCGGTCAAGCTCAAGGGCTGGTGGCCGGCGCTCGTGGCCGTCGTCGTCCCGATCCTGCTGATCGTCATGCTCTGGCAGGCGCTGCGGGACAAGCTCGCCGCGCCCTACGAGGACTACCCGGCCGACCTGCTCAACGTCTTCGGCTGGGGCATGGTCATCGCGCTGCCGATCATCGCGATCGTGCTGTCCTTCATCCCGTGGCGCAAGGACGTCTCGCTCGAGGACCCGACCGTGGCCGTCGACGGAGGTGAGCAGTCATGACCACCACCGCGATCATCATGATGATCGTCGCGATCCTCGTCATCTGGGGAGGCCTCGCGCTGGCGATCACCAACCTGGCCCGCAACGGCGACTCCGCCGCCGAGGACGTGCGTGAGTTCGAGGTCCACCGCGACCTCTGACCCCAGGCAGGACGAAGGGGGCCGACGAGGTGTCGTCGGCCCCCTTCGCACGTCGTGGTGCCGCTATCTTGTGACTGCCGGCGCGGCGATGGGCCGCGCAAGGACCAGGGGAGATGCCATGCGCACGTTGCCGAGCTGGGTCATGTCCGGAGCGCTGGGGGTGGCTCTCGTCGGGATCGCGGCGCCCGCCGCGACCTCCGCGCCGGTCGAGGGGAGCTTCCAGGTCGTCGAGTGGGAGACGCAGGCGTCGTGCCGCAACCACGGCGCGCCCTCGCCCGTGGTGACGTACACGGTGCCGACCGCGGTGACCTCCTGGCGCAACATCCTCTTCGCCGTCGACGACCAGTCCGGCTACTCACGTACCGCGCTGCAGGAGGGGCAGACCACGGTCACCGAGACCCTCGCGCCGATCGCCAGCGGCGAGCACCGGCTGCGCGAGGTCGCCGGGGGCGAGCAGGAGCTCACCGTGACCGCGCCGGAGTGTCCCGAGGGATCGCCGGACCCGACGTCCGACGTGTTCCCCAACGACCGGGTCGCCGCGGCGGTCGTCGACGGGGCCTTCACCGAGCCGACGTGCACCAACCCGACCGAGCAGTCCCTCGAGCCGCCGGTCCTGCCCTTCGACTACGACAACACCGGCACGGACAACGGTTTCATCGCCTACGCCGTCGACGCCTCGTCCAGCTCGGGACCTTCGTCAGCCCCGGGGGCAGCCGCACCCAGGCGATCGCGATGGAGGAGGGCGAGCACATCTACAGCCTCTACGGGGCGAAGGGGGAGCTGCTCGACAGCGTCACCGTCACCGCGCCCGACTGCAGCGACGACGGGACGGTTGACCCCGGTACGGACGATCCGGGCGGCGACGAGCCCGGCACCGACGAGCCCGGCACCGACGACCCGGGCACGGACGAGCCGGGCACGGACGAGCCGGGGACCGACGACCCGGGCACCGGCACGGACGAGCCGGGCGACGACGCCGGCACCCCCGTGGTCACGGCGCCGACCCCCGAGATCCCCAAGGTCGTGCAGACCGGCTGAGCGTCGACCCCCTTCGCCTGCCTCTGGGTTGAGGTGATCGCGACCGAATAGCCGGTCGGGGGTACCTCGACTCGCGGTGCGCGGCTCGACCCAGCCCGCAGACGACGAAGGGCCGCCAGCGAGTGCTCGGCCGGCCTTTCGTGAAAAACGCGCCCCCGGCAGGATTCGAACCTGCGGCCCCTGGTACCGGAAACCAGTGCTCTATCCCCTGAGCTACGGAGGCGGGGTGGTGCCCGGTGAGATTAGCACCGGGGGTGGGCGTCCCGAGAATCGGCCAGCGCATCGACGCACGTGGTAGCGCACCTAGACTGAGCGACCGTGACCCCCGAAGAGCTTGTCGACGCCATCCGTGCCGCCCTCACCGCCGCCGTCGAGGCCGGCGACCTGACCGTCGAGGTGCCCACCGGGATCAGGGTCGAGCGACCGAAGCAGAAGGGCCACGGCGACTGGACGACCAATGTCGCGATGCAGCTCGCCAAGCCTGCCGGCATGAAGCCCCGTGACGTCGCGACCGCGATCGCCGCCCGCCTCGAGCAGGCCGAGGGCGTGGCCTCCGTCGAGGTCGCCGGCCCCGGCTTCCTCAACATCACCCTCGAGGCCGCCTCCGCGGGTGCCCTCGCGCGCACCATCGTCGAGGCCGGCGCCGACTACGGCCGCAACGACGCGATGGCCGGCCACGTGGTCAACCTCGAGTTCATCTCGGCCAACCCGACCGGCCCGCTGCACATCGGCCACACCCGCTGGGCCGCGCTCGGCGACTCGATGCGCCGCCTGCTCGCCGCCTCCGGCGCCGACGTCACGGCCGAGTACTACATCAACGACGCCGGCGCCCAGATGGACAACTTCGGCGCCTCGGTCCTCGCCCGGCGAAGGGGAGCCCACCCCGAGGGCGGCCTACCCGGCGCCTACGTCGACGAGCTGGCCGCGACCGCCCTCGAGCAGCGCCCCGACCTGCTCGAGCTGCCCGCCGACGAGGCCCTCGCGACCGCCCGCTCCATCGGCTACGAGGCGCAGCTCGCCGACATCCGCAGCACCCTCGAGGACTTCGGCGTCACCTTCGACGTGTGGTTCTCGGAGAAGACGCTGCACGACGGGGGAGCGGTCGAGCAGGCCATCGCCCGCCTGCGCGAGCAGGGCCACGTCGACGACCGCGACGGTGCCGTCTGGCTGCGCACGACCGACTTCGGCGACGACAAGGACCGCGTGCTCGTGCGCGCCGACGGTGTGCCGACCTACTTCGCCGCCGACGCCGCCTACTACCTGAGCAAGAAGGACCGCGGATTCCCGGAGAAGATCTACCTCCTCGGCGCCGACCACCACGGCTACGTCTCCCGGCTCAAGGCGATCGCCGCCTGTGCGGGCGACGACCCGACGAAGAACATCGAGATCCGCATCGGGCAGCTGGTCAACCTCGACGGAGCCAAGCTGTCCAAGCGCGCCGGCAACATCGTCGAGCTGCGCGACCTCATCTCGTGGATCGGCTCCGACGCCGTGCGCTACTCGCTGGCCCGCTACCCCGCGGACAGCCCGCTCAGCCTCGACGGCGAGGAGCTGCGCAAGCAGACCAACGACAACCCGGTCTTCTACGTGCAGTATGCCCACGCCCGCACCTTCAACGTCGCCCGTCTGGCGGCCGAGGACGGCGTGCGTCGTGAGGACGCCTTCGACCCGGGCCTGCTGTCGCACCCGACCGAGGCGACCCTGCTCGCGACGCTCGGCGACTTCCCGCGGGTCGTTGCCCATGCCGCCGAGCTGCGTGAGCCGCACCGGGTCGCGCGCTACCTCGAGACCCTCGCCGGCCACTTCCACAAGTGGTACGACACCTGCCGCGTGCGCCCGCGCTCCGACGAGGAGATCACCGACACGCACCGCACCCGGCTGTGGCTCAACGACGCCACCCGCCAGGTGCTCGCCAACGGCCTCGACCTGCTCGGCGTCTCCGCGCCCGAGCGGATGTGAGGCCGGCATGGCGACGAACATGAGGGCCCACGAGGCCGGCATCCTCCACGCCGACGGCTACGGGGCGGCGCCCCAGTGGCTGCCGACGCCGCAGGACGTCAACGAGCTCCTGCCGCAGCTGTGGCCGGCCAACGTCGAGCGCAGTGCCGACGGCGTGCTCGCGGTGGCGGGCCTGCCCGTCACCGACATCGCCCGTGACTTCGGCACCGCCGCCTACGTCCTGGACGAGGACGACTTCCGCTCCCGCGCACGGGCGTTCAGGGACGACTTCACCGCTCCCTTCGACGCCGTGGCCGGTGCCGACGTCTACTACGCCGGCAAGGCCTTCCTGTGCACCGCGGTCGCCCGCTGGGTCATGGAGGAGGGGCTCAACCTCGACACCTGCAGCGGTGGCGAGCTCGCCGTCGCGCAGCGCGTCGGCTTCCCCGGCGAGCGGATCGCCCTGCACGGCAACAACAAGTCCGTCGCCGAGCTGCGCCAGGCGCTGGAGTACGGCGTCGGCCGGATCGTCGTCGACTCCTTCGCCGAGATCGACCGCGTCGCCGCCGTCGCCGCCGAGCTCGGGGTCGTCGCGCCGGTGATGGTCCGCGTGACCGTCGGCGTCGAGGCCCACACCCACGAGTTCATCGCGACGGCGCACGAGGACCAGAAGTTCGGCTTTTCCCTCGCCGGCGGCCAGGCCCGCGCCGCGATCGACGCCATCGTGGCGAAGGGGGAGCACCTGCGCCTGCTCGGGCTGCACAGCCACATCGGCAGCCAGATCTTCGACGTCTCCGGCTTCGAGATCGCCGCCCGACGGCTCGTCGCGCTGCACACCGAGGTCGCCGACGTCCACGGCATCGCGATGCCCGAGATGGACCTCGGTGGTGGCTACGGCATCGCCTACACCTCCGAGCACACCCCGCTGACCGCCGGCGAGCTCGGCAGCCAGATGGCCGCCCTCGTCGACCGCGAGCTCAAGGAGCTGCGCGACGGGCACCCCGAGGCGCCGCTGCCGCGGATCTCCATCGAGCCCGGCCGTGCGATCGCCGGCCCGAGCGCCTTCACCCTCTACGAGATCGGCACGGTCAAGGACGTCGAGGTCGCCCACGACGCGATCCGCTCCTACGTCAGCGTCGACGGCGGCATGAGCGACAACGTGCGCACCGCGCTCTACGGCGCCGACTACTCGTGCACCCTCGCCAGCCGCACGTCGAGCGCCGGCCCGCGCCTGGTCCGTGTCGTCGGGCGGCACTGCGAGAGCGGCGACATCGTCG
Organism: Janibacter sp. CFPM2_SD2; assembly: GCF_057364645.1. NCBI lineage: Bacteria > Bacillati > Actinomycetota > Actinomycetes > Micrococcales > Intrasporangiaceae > Janibacter > Janibacter sp. CFPM2_SD2. Next base: position 6,843 of record NZ_JBNFOF010000065.1, on the reverse strand, counting down.
TCATGGACGAGTACCTGCCCGCCGACATCACGCCCGGTGACCTCATCGCGGTCCCCGGCACCGGTGCCTACTGCCGCAGCCTGTCCAACCAGTACAACCACACCCCCCGCCCGCCGGTCATCGCCGTGCGGGACGGCGTCGCGCGCGTCATCGTGCGTCGCGAGACGATCGACGACCTGCTCGCCCTCGACGTGGACGAGCCCGCCCCGCAGGAGGTCCGATGACCACCGACCAGCAGACCCCCCTTCGCGTCGCCCTGCTCGGTGGCGGCGTCGTCGGTGGCAGCGTCGCCCGCCAGCTGATCACGCAGGCCGACGACCTCGCCCAGCGCATCGGTCGCCCGCTCGAGCTCGTCGGCATCGCGGTGCGCCGCGCCGGCCGCGACCGCTCCGACCTGGGCGTCGACCCGGCGCTCTTCACGACGGACGCCGCCGAGCTGGTGACCCGCGCCGACATCGTCGTCGAGGTCATCGGCGGCATCGAGCCGGCCCGCAGCCTCATCCTCTCGGCGATGGAGCACGGCGCCTCCGTCGTGACGGCCAACAAGGCGCTGCTCGCCGAGGACGGCCCGACCCTCTACGCGGCGGCCGCCGACCACGGCGTCGACCTCTACTACGAGGCGGCGGTCGCCGGGGCGATCCCGATCCTGCGCCCGATCCGCGACTCGCTCGCCGGCGACTCGATCCGTCGGGTCATCGGCATCGTCAACGGCACGACGAACTTCGTGCTCGACGCCATGGACTCCACGGGCGCCGGATTCTCCGAGACGGTCGAGCGCGCCCAGGCGCTCGGCTACGCCGAGGCCGACCCGACCGCCGACGTCGAGGGATTCGACGCGGCGGCCAAGGCCGCGATCCTGTCCTCGCTGGCCTTCCACTCCCGGGTCGGCAGCGCCGACGTGCACCGCGAGGGCATCACCGAGGTGAGCGCCCGCGACATCGCGGCGGCGCGCGACATGGACTGCACCGTCAAGCTGCTCGCGATCTGCGAGCGGGTCGAGGGCCCCGACGGCACCCCGGGCATCTCCGCCCGGGTGCACCCGGCGCTCATCCCGCTCAGCCACCCGCTCGCCTCCGTGCGCGAGGCCTACAACGCGGTCTTCGTCGAGGCCGAGGGCGCGGGCGACCTGATGTTCTACGGCCAGGGCGCCGGCGGCGACCCGACGGCCAGCGCCGTGCTCGGCGACATCGTGGCCGTCGCGCGCACCCGGGTCACCGGCGGTCGCGGGCCGGGCGAGAGCGCCTATGCGCACCTGCCGGTCCTGCCCATCGGGCAGGCGATCACGCGCTACCACGTGAGCCTCGACGTGGCCGACCGTCCGGGTGTCCTCGCGAGCGTCGCGCAGGTCTACTCCGACCACGGCGTGTCCATCGAGACCGTGCGCCAGCAGGTGGTCACCGACGACCACGGCGAGGCGCGGGCGATGCTCATCATCGTCACCCACGCGGCGACCGATGCCGCACTCTCCGCGACCGTCGCCGAGCTCGCCCGGCTCGAGACGGTCAACGAGGTCACCTCCGTCATGCGTGTTGAAGGGAACTGACACATGGCAGCCCACCAGTGGCGCGGCGTCATCACCGAGTACTCCGACCGGCTGCCGATGCTGGCCGGTGCCCCGACCGTCACCCTGCGCGAAGGGGGGACCCCCCTCATCCCCGCCGAGCACCTCAGCGAGCTCGTCGGCGCGCAGGTCCACGTCAAGTACGAGGGCCTCAACCCCACCGGGTCCTTCAAGGACCGCGGCATGACGACCGCGATGTCGATGGCCGCGGCGAAGGGGGCCAAGGCCGTCATCTGCGCCTCCACCGGCAACACCTCGGCGTCGGCCGCCGCCTATGCGACCAAGGCCGGCATGACCTGCGCCGTCCTCGTGCCCGAGGGCAAGATCGCGATGGGCAAGCTCTCGCAGGCGATCGCGCACGGCGCGACCCTGCTGCAGGTGGACGGCAACTTCGACCACTGCCTCGACGTGGCCCGCAAGCTCGCCGAGACCTACCCGGTCGAGCTGGTCAACTCGGTCAACCCCGCGCGCATCGAGGGGCAGAAGACCGCGTCCTTCGAGATCGTCGACGCGCTCGGTGACGCCCCGGACATCCACTGCCTGCCCGTCGGCAATGCCGGCAACATCACCGCCTACTGGCGCGGCTACCGCGAGTACGCCACCGAGACCGAGGGCGTCTCCGGCACGCTGGCGCCGGTGTCGACCCGCACCCCGCAGATGTGGGGATTCCAGGCCGCCGGCTCCGCGCCGATCGTCCTGGGTCACCCGGTCGACGAGCCCGACACGATCGCCACGGCCATCCGCATCGGCAACCCCGCCTCGTGGCAGCAGGCCGAGGCCGCCCGTGACGAGTCCGGCGGGCGCATCGAGGCGGTCACCGACGAGGAGATCCTCGCCGCCCACCGCATCCTCTCCGCGCGCGAGGGCATCTTCGTCGAGCCGGCCTCCGCCGCCTCGGTCGCCGGCCTGCTCAAGGCCTCGGCCGCTGGCCGGGTCCCGGCCGACGCGACGATCGTCTGCACGGTCACCGGCCACGGCCTCAAGGACCCGCAGTGGGCCCTGAAGAATGCCGACGGCTCCGACGTCGCGCCCGTGAGCGTGCCCGCCGAGGCCTACGCGATCGCCCGCGAGCTCGGTCTGCAGGACTGAGCATGTCGATCCCCGTCGGGACGTCGGTCACCCTCGCGGTGCCCGCGTCCAGCGCCAATCTCGGCCCGGGATTCGACTGCGTCGGGCTCGCGCTCGGCGTGTGGGACGAGTGCACGGTCACCGTGACCGAGCAGCCCGGCCTGCAGGTCGAGGTCACGGGCTCGGGCGCCGACTCGGTGCCCCGCGACGAGAGCCACCTCGTCGTGCGGACGATGGCGACCACCTGGCAGCACCTCGGCGTCACGTCTCCGGCCGGGCTGCTGCTTGAGGCGACCAAACGCGGTGCCCCACGGGGCGCGGCCTGGGCTCGTCGGCGACGGCGATCGTCACCGGCGTGGCAGCTGCCCACGCCCTGGCCGTGCGCGGCGGCGCCCTCGCGGGGGAGGAGCTCGACCTCGAGGTCGTCAACGCCATCGCGGCCGCTCTCGAGGGGCACCCGGACAACTCGTCCGCCAGCGTCTTCGGTGGGGCGACGCTCTCCGTCACCGAGGCGGGCGCGCGCTGCCGCGGACCGGACCGTCCCCTCGCCTCGACCGCGGATCACGCCGGTCGTGCTCGTGCCGGGCACGACGCTGAGCACGCACACCGCCCGCTCGGTGCTGCCGGAGGTCGTGCCCCTGGCGACCGCCGCGGCCAACTCCGCGCGCACCGGCCTGCTGGTCCATGCGCTGACGAGCGCCCCCGAGCTGCTCGTCGAGGCCACCGCGGACCTGCTGCACCAGGAGGCGCGCCGCCCGAGCTATCCGGAGAGCATGGGGCTCGTCGACGCCCTTCGGGCCGCGGGGCTCGCCGCGACGATCTCCGGTGCCGGGCCGTCCGTGCTCGTCCTCGCCGGTGCCGACCGTGTCGACGAGGTCCGTCGGGTGACGGCCGAGGTGGCCGCCGGCTGGCAGGTGCTCACCCCCGGGGTGCCCGCGCACGGGGTGCAGCTGCGCGGGTGATCCCTCACCCGGCACCGCAGTGATACATTGGCGGTGCTCCTTCAGGTCCGGTGCCTCGGCGACGTCGTCGAGTCGCACACGATGGGCCGGAGCCTCCTCCCACGTGAGTGCCATCGGCCTCCGGGTCCGGCACGCAGCCGTGGGGATCAGTGACAAGTCGTCCCGCTCTTGACGGGATTCATCAGGCCTGCCCGTCCCGGGTGGCCCCAACGAGGGAAGGGTCCTTCGTGACCGACACCACGACTGGCGACAGCGCTGCTCCCGCGACCAGCGAGCAGCCCCGTCGCTCCGGCGCCCTGAGCGCCATGCGCCTCGCCCAGCTCCAGCAGCTCGCCTCGAGCATGGGGATCACCGGCACCGCCAAGATGCGCAAGAGCGACCTCATCTCCGCCATCCGCGCCCAGCAGTCCGGCTCCTCCGCGCCCGCCCCGGCGAAGTCCGCGGCAAAGAGCACCTCGGCAGCGCAGAGCACCTCGGCAGCGCAGGGCACTTCGGCAGCGCAGGGCACTTCGGCCGAGCAGAGCGCCCCGGTCGAGCAGGCTGCTGCGGCCGAGCAGGCCGCCCCCGAGGCGAAGGGGCGGGAGCGCCCCTCCCGCGAGTCGGCCCCCGCCGAGCAGGAGCGCGGCCAGCAGGACACCGACCAGCAGGAGCGCGGCCAGCGCGACTCCGGCGAGCGTCGCGGCGGCAACGACCGTCAGGGCAATGACCGCCAGCAGGGTGGCAACGACCGCCAGCAGCGCGGCGACCGCAACGACCGTCAGCAGGGCGGTGAGCGCCAGCAGGGCGGCAACGACCGTCAGCAGGGCGACCGTCAGGGCGGCAACCGCAACGACCAGCAGGGCGGTCGCAACCAGGGCGGCAACCGCAACGACCAGGGCGGCAACGACCGTCAGGGCGGCAACCGCAACGACAACCGCAACCAGGGTGGCAACCAGCAGGGTGGCAACCAGGGCGGCGGCCAGCAGGGCGGCGACGACGAGCGCGGCGGCCGCCGGCGCAACCGCAACCGCAACCGCAACCGGGACAAGCGTCGCGGCGGCGGTCAGCAGTTCGACGACACCGAGCCGCAGATCTCCGAGGACGACGTGCTCGTCCCGGTCGCGGGCATCCTCGACGTCCTCGACAACTACGCCTTCGTGCGCACCTCGGGCTACCTGCCCGGCCCGGGCGACGTCTACGTGCCGCTCGGCATGGTCAAGCGCAACGGCCTGCGCAAGGGTGACGCCGTCACCGGTCAGGTCAAGGCCGCCCGCGAGGGCGAGGAGCCGCAGCAGCAGACCGTCGGGACCAAGGGCAACCGCGGCAAGTACAACCCGCTCGCCAAGCTCGAGACGGTCAACGGCATGAACCCCGACGACGCCAAGCGCCGCGCGGAGTTCGGCAAGCTCACGCCGCTCTACCCGCAGGACCGCCTGCGCCTCGAGACCGAGTCCAACGTCCTCACCACGCGGATGATCGACCTCGTCGCCCCGATCGGCAAGGGCCAGCGTGGCCTCATCGTCGCCCCGGCCAAGGCCGGCAAGACGATGGTCATGCAGTCGATCGCCAACGCGATCACGACCAACAACCCCGAGTGCCACCTCATGGTCGTCCTCGTCGACGAGCGCCCCGAGGAGGTCACCGACATGCAGCGCGCGGTCAAGGGTGAGGTCATCGCCTCCACCTTCGACCGCCCGGCCGACGACCACACGACGGTCGCCGAGCTGGCCATCGAGCGCGCCAAGCGCCTCGTCGAGATGGGCCACGACGTCGTCGTGCTCCTCGACTCGATCACCAAGCTGGGTCGCGCCTACAACCTCGCCGCCCCGGCGAGCGGGCGCATCCTCTCCGGTGGTGTCGACTCCGCGGCGCTCTACCCGCCGAAGAAGTTCTTCGGCGCGGCCCGCAACATCGAGAACGGCGGCTCGCTGACCATCCTCGCGACCGCGCTCGTCGAGACCGGCTCGCGCATGGACGAGGTGATCTTCGAGGAGTTCAAGGGCACCGGCAACATGGAGCTCAAGCTCGACCGTGGCCTGGCCAACCGCCGCATCTTCCCCGCGGTCGACGTCAACGCGTCCGGCACTCGCCGCGAGGAGATCCTCCTCGCGCCCGAGGAGCTGAAGATCATGTGGAAGCTGCGTCGCGTGCTCGCTGCCCTCGACACACAGCAGGGCGTCGAGCTGCTCATCGACCGGCTGCGCAAGACCAAGACGAACTACGAGTTCCTCATGCAGGTCCAGCAGACGAGCTCGATCAAGCTCGACGACGAGGACGAGACCGCCTGAGTCTCGACCACACACGGCTGGGGGGCCGCTGCGCTACGTGCGCGGTGGCCCCCTTCGTCGTCAGCACTCATCCTGCGTGACCCGGGCATGGCGCCTAGGGTTGCGGTACACCACGATTCATCGCGGAGGTCGCACATGATCGAGCGGACCGTCGTCGTCGCCGACGACGACGCCGACATCAGAGACCTGGTGGCCTTCAAGCTGGCCAATGCCGGGTACACCGTCGTGCCGGTGGCTGACGGCGACGAGGCGCTGCACGCCATCGGCGAGCACCGCCCGGACCTGGCCGTGCTCGACGTGATGATGCCCGGTCGCTCCGGCCTCGACGTGCTCCGCGCGATCCGCGACGACGGCGAGCTCGCCCGGACCAAGGTCATCCTGCTCACCGCGCGGGCCCGCGAGGTCGACGTCGACGCCGGCTTCAGCACGGGCGCCGACGACTACCTCACCAAGCCCTTCAGCCCCCGGGAGCTGGTACACCGCGTCACCGCGCTCCTCGACCGCGGGTGACCGTGGAGATCGTCGTCCAACCCTGGATCCTGCGACTCACCCTCTGGATCCTCCTCGGAACCCTCGTCGTGCTCGTCGCGACGATCGTCATGGCCCGTCTGGCCCGGCGCGAGCAGGCCCGGGCGTCGACCGCCGCGTGGGTCCGCTGCGCGAGGACGTCCTGGCCGTCGTCTCCGGCGATGACGAAGGGGGCTCCGCCAGTCGGCTCGCCGCGCTGCGGGGCCGCTCGGCGGACCTCGTCGAACCGGTGCTCGTCGGGTACCTGAGCAAGGTCCGCGGAGCACCCGCGGACCGCATCACGGAGGTCCTCGCGGCCCACGGGATGCACCGAAAGGCCTCGCAGGGGTCGACTCCGTCTCGGGCATCCGCCGTGCTCGCTCGGCGTGGGCCTCGGCACGATGCGCGTCGACGGTGCCTCCGCCGCCGCTGGCCCGCCTCCTCGACGACCGCGACCGCGGCGTGTCGGTCACGGCCG
>NZ_JBNFOF010000064.1:0-14779 GCF_057364645.1 Janibacter sp. CFPM2_SD2 | reverse complement strand
CCGACGAGCGCGCGGCCCGCCGAGGTGGGGAGGATGCCCCGACCGATCCTGTCGAAGAGCGGGATGCCGAGCTCGCGCTCGAGGCCCCGCACCGCGGTCGAGACCGACGGGCCGGAGACCCCGAGGGCACCGGCCGCGCCGGTGACCCCCGCGTGGTCGACGACGGCGAGGAAGTAACGCAGCTGGTGCAGCTCCATCCGGCCACGGTGCCATAGGCAGCGACTCATGATCGGTTGTGCACAGCGTCTTTGCCGTGGGCGTGACGCCGCGCCGACGATGAGGGGGTTGCGGCGTCGGGACCACCGGACGCGCGGCACCCCTGGTTCGCAAGGAGGCAACCATGTCCGCTGTCAGTACCACCGCCCCTCCCGGGGCACCGCTCACCGAGGGCGGCGAGTCCCGTCTCACGGCGTGGCGCTTCACCTCGCTGCTCATCGTGCTCTACGTCATCAACTGGGCGGACAAGGCGGTGCTCGGTCTCGCCGCGCAGCCGTTGGCGGAGGACCTCGGGCTGAGCGCCTCGCAGATCGGCTTCGTCGGCAGCGCCTTCTTCGTCGCCTTCACCGTCGGCGGCTTCTTCGCCGGCCTGCTCAACCGGTGGCTCACCCTGCGGTGGGCGCTCGTCGTGCTGGCCGTCGGCTGGTCCGTCGCGATGCTGCCGCTCGTCGTCGCCGCCTCCTTCTCGGTGCTGCTCCTGGCGCGCATGCTCCTCGGCCTGCTCGAGGGACCGTCCGGTGCCCTCGTGCACACCGCGGTCTACTCGTGGCACCCGTTGGAGAAGCGCGGGGTCCCCTCTGCCTGCATCACCGCCTGCGCGTCGATCGCCAAGCTGGCCCTCGCCCCGGCGCTCGCCCTCGTCATCGCGGCCCACGGGTGGGAGTGGTCCTTCGTCGTCCTCGCCGTCGCCGGCTTGCTGTGGACCGCCGTGTGGATCCCGACGTGGCGCGTCGGCCCCTACGGCGGCGGCCGGACGAGCACCCCGACGAAGGGCGAGGGCCTCCCGAGCATCCCGTGGCGGGCGGTGCTGACGACCCCGTCCTTCATCGGCGGGTCGATCGCCGTGATGTCGATGTACGCGCTCGTGACGATGGTGCTCACCTGGCTGCCGTCGTACTTCGAGCTCGGGCTCGGCTACAGCCGCGTGCAGGCGGGCACGATGTTCGGCCTGCCGAGCATCGCCAGCCTCGTCGTCATGGCCGTCGTCACCCCGGTCGCCGACCGGATGGTCGCTCGCGGCACCCGCTCGCGGGTGGTGCGGGGCATCGTGCCCGCCGTCGGGCTGCTCGCCTGCGGGCTCGCCATGAGCGTGCTTCCCCTCGTCGCCGCGCCGGCGCTCGCGGTGGCCGTCGTCTCGATCGGCTACGCGCTCGGCGTGTGCATCTTCCCGCTGCTCAACTCCGGCCTCTCCGAGATCGTCCCGGCCCACCAGGTGGCGGGCACCCTCGGCGTCTTCCTCGCGATCCAGTCCGTCGGGGGGCTCGTCGCCCCCTTCGTCACCGGGCTCATCGTCGACGCGTCGGCCACCCAGGTCGAGGGCTACGCCCGCGCCTTCCAGCTCTTCGGCCTCGTCGCCGTCGTCGGTGCCGTCGCCGCCCTCGTTGCCTTCAACCCCGAGCGGGACACGGCCCGGCTGCGCGCCGCGGCTGCCGCCTGACCCCCTTCGTCACCACCGACAGGAGCATGACCTTGCAGCGCACGATCTTCACCGACGACCACGACGCCTTCCGCGACATGGTGCGGTCCTTCTTCGCGACCAAGGTGGCCCCGCGCTACGCCGAGTGGGAGCAGGAGGGGCGCCCGCCGCGTGACTTCTACCGGGAGGCGGCGCAGCTAGGCATCCTCGGCGTCCAGGTCCCCGAGGAGCACGGGGGCGGCGGTGCGGAGTCGTGGAAATTCAACGCGATCGTCACCGAGGAGTCGGTGCGCGCGGACGTCAACCTCGGCCCGCTGCGCGTGCACATGGACCTCGTGCTGCCCTACCTGCTCTCGTACGCGAGCGACGAGCAGAAGCAGCGGTGGCTGCCGGGCTTCGCCTCCGGTGACCTCATGACGGCGATCGCCATGACCGAGCCGGGCACCGGCTCCGACCTCGCCGGCATCCGCACGACCGCACGCCGCGACGGCGACCACTACGTGCTCAACGGCGCGAAGACCTTCATCACCGGCGGCTACCACGCCGACCGTGTCCTGGTCGTCGCTCGCACCTCGCCCGCCGACCCCGACAACCGGCGCACCGGGCTGAGCATCCTCGTCGTCGACACGAGCTCGCCCGGCTACGTCGTCGGACGCAACCTCGACAAGATGGGGCTCAAGGCGCAGGACACCTGCGAGCTGTCCTTCGGCGACGTGCGGGTGCCGGTCGAGGACCTCCTCGGCGAGGAGGGGCAGGGCTTCGGCTACCTCGGGCACAACCTCCCGCAGGAGCGGCTGACCATCGCGGTGGTCGCGTGGTCAGCCGCCGCGCACGCCGTCGACCTCGCGCGGGACTACACCCGCGAGCGCAAGGTCTTCGGCAAGGCGGTCTCCGACTTCCAGAACACGAAGTTCGTCCTCGCCGAGTGCGCGACCGATGTCGCCGCGGGCCAGGCCTTCCTCGACCAGGCCCTCGAGGCGCACGACCGCGGCGAGCTCACCCCGGCCGACGCCGCGGCGGTCAAGCTGTGGATGTCGGAGATGCAAGCCCGCGTCGTCGACAAGTGCCTCCAGCTGCACGGCGGCTACGGCTACATGAACGAGTACCCCATCGCGCGCCTGTACACCGACGCCCGTGTCACCCGGATCTACGGGGGTACGAGCGAGGTCATGAAGTCGATCGTCGCCAAGTCGATGGGGGTGTGAGCGGTGGCCACCACCCAGGAGGAGCGGACCCGGACCACCGTCGCCCACGAGCTGCGCGGTGACGTCGCGGTCCTCACACTGGCCAACCCGCCGGTCAACGGTCTGAGTGATCTCGTCCGGTGCGACCTCGCGGTCGCGCTCGATCAGGCGGCGCAGGACGATGCCGTCCGCGCGGTCGTCGTCACCGGTGACGGCAGTGGCTTCTGCGGCGGCGCGGACCTGCGCCAGATGGGCACCCCGGCGAGCACGGCCGAGCCGACGATCGCCGACGTCATCCAGCAGCTCGTCCGGCTGCCCAAGCCGGTGGTCGCCGCGATCCACGGCTTCGCCCTCGGCGGTGGCTACGAGCTCGCGCTCGCGTGCAGCCACCGCATCGCCCACCGCGACGCCGTCGTCGGGCTGCCCGAGGTCGGGGTCGGCATCATCCCCGGCGCCGGTGGCACCCAACGTCTCCCGCGCCTCGTCGGGCCGGCCCGGCGCTCGAGCTCATCCAGGGCGGCGCGCGGGTCCCGGCACGCCGCGCCGTGGAGCTGGGCATGGTCGACGAGGCGGTCGACGGTGATGTCGTCGCGGCCGCCGTGGACCTCGTCGCCGAGCGAGACCTGCGCGGCCCGCAGCCGCGCGTCGACGACCTCGCCCGTGGCCCCGACCGATGGCGTCGACCTCGAGGCGGCTCGCGCGTCGGTGCGACCGCGGGTCCGCAATGCCCCTCGCCCAGAGGGAGCGGCCGTCACGCCGTGACGCTCGCGACGCGTGAGCCGATCGCCGCCGGCCTGGCCGCCGAGCGGGAGATATTCCTCCGCCTGGTGGCCAGCCCGGAGGCCGCGGCGCTGCGGCACGTCTTCCTCGCGGAGAGGCGGGCCGCCCGCGTCGACGACGTCGACCCGACCGCCCGCCCGCGGACCATCGACTCGGTCGCGATCATCGGCGCCGGCACGATGGGCTCGGGGATCGCCATGGCCTTCGCCGACGCGGGGATCCCCGTCGCACTCGTCGAGCGCGACGCGTCTGCCCTCGAGCGCGCTCTCGCGACCGTGCGGCGCGCCCAGGACGCCGCGGTGGCCAAGGGCCGCATCGGCGAGGACGAGGCCGCTCGTCGTCTCGACCGCATCACCCCGGGCACGGACATCGCCTCCGTCGCGGGAGCGGACCTCGTGCTCGAGGCCGTCTACGAGGACCTCGAGGTCAAGAGGGCGGTGCTGGCCGAGATCGCCGCGGTCGCCGGACCGACCGCGGTGATCGCGACCAACACCTCGCGACTCGACGTCGACGAGCTCGCCCGGGCGACGGGGCGCCCGCAGGACGTCGTCGGGCTGCACTTCTTCAGCCCTGCGCACGTCATGCGGCTGCTCGAGGTGGTGCGGGGGGAGCTCACGAGCGACGAGGTCGTCGTCACGGCGCTCGACCTCGCGCGGCGCATCGGCAAGGTGCCGGTGCTCGCCCGGGTCGGCGAGGGTTTCATCGGCAACCGCATGCTCACGCCCTATCGCCGCGAGGCCGACTTCCTCCTCGAGGAGGGCGCCACGCCCCAGCAGGTCGACCGCGCGCTCGAGGCGGCGGGTATGGCGATGGGCCCCTTCCGGGTCGCCGACCTCGCGGGGCTCGATATCGCCTGGGCCGCGCGTCAGCGACTGGCGCCCACGCGCGACCCCGAGGAGCGGTACTCGCGCATCGCCGACGAACTCTGCGAGGCCGGGCGACTGGGGCAGAAGACCGGGTCCGGCTACTACCGCTACGAGGGCCGCCAGCCCGTCCCCGACCCGGAGGTCGAGGCCGTCATCCGTCGCTGCGCCGAGGCGGACGGCATCGGGCGAAGGGAGGTCGGCGACGAGGAGATCGTCGACCGCTGCCTGCTGGCGCTCGTCAACGAGGGAGCTCTGCTCCTCGACGAGGGCATCGCCCAGCGGGCCTCCGACATCGACGTCGTGTGGGTCGACGGCTACGGCTTCCCCGCCGCGCTCGGAGGTCCGATGCACTGGGCCACCACCCTCGGGCTGGCCGAGTGCCAGCGCCGGATCACGGAGCTCGAGAGGGTCCACGGATCGCTCGCCTGGCGCCCGGCACCGCTCCTGCAGCGGCTCGTCGCGAGGGGGGCGACGACGTGGGAGTGAGCCCCGGATACCTCGACCCGGTGGACCTGTCGACGGTCGAGCGCATCCGCGAGTTCGAGCGGACCCCGCTCGCCGAGCGCGGGCTGCCGACGAGCGTCCTCGACCACATCAGGGCCGGTGCCGCCATCGACCCCGACCGCACCGCCCTGGTCTGGGTGTCCGACGCGCACGACCTCGACACGGTGCAGCGGGTCAGCCACCGCGAGCTCGTCGAGACGATCATCCGGACCGCCAACCTGCTCGACTCCCTCGGGGTCGGCGGCGAGGACGTCGTCCCGATCCTCACCTCCGGCGCACCGGAGCCGCAGTACGCGCTGTGGGGTGCCCAGACCGCCGGCATCGCCAACCCGCTCAACTGGATGCTCGAGCCCGAGCTCCTCGGCGAGATGGTCACGGCCGTCGGCGCGCGCATCCTCGTCTGCCACGGCGGCGACGCGACGACCGACCCCTGGTCGAAGCTCGCTGCGGTCCTCGAGCACGCACCGACCGTCGAGGTCGTCGTGCGCGCCGGCGGCTCGCGCGCCGGCCTCGCCCCGCCCGGCGTGGAGGTCGTCGAGCTCGAGGAGGCCATCGCAGCGCACCGGGGCGATGAGCTCGTCACCCCGCGGGAGATCACGTGGGAGACCGTCGCGGGGATCTTCGGCACCGGCGGCACGACGGGTGCGCCCAAGCTGGCAAAGGTCACGCACGGCGGGCAGATCCTCTCCGGATGGGGCAGCGTGATCACCCACCAGCTGCCCGTCGGTGTCACCCGGCTGTGTGCCTCGCCGGCCTTCCACGTGCACGGGGTCGCGGTCAGCCAGCTGACGACCTTCGCGCTCGGTGGCACCGCGATCCTGCCGACCTCCGGCGGGTGGCGAGGGCCCGGCGTCGTCGACCGCTTCTGGGCGATGGTGCAGCGCTTCGGCATCGACAGCGTCCCGCTGCTGCCGACGATCGCCACGCGCCTCGTGCAGCACCCCGACGCGGTCCCCGAGCACCACCCCCTTCGCTGGGTCTCGTGCGGCTCCGCCCCGCTCGCGGCGGACACGGCAGAGCGCTTCCGCCGGATCACCGGGGTCGCCATCGCCGAGGGCTACGGGCTCACCGAGACGGCCGGCGCCGTCGTCACCTGCCCGAGGGGCGTCGACCCGGTCCCCGGCCGCATCGGGCTGGCCGCCCCCTACACGCAGACCCTCGTCGTGCGCGAGGACGGCGGGGGCCGGCCGCGGGAGTGCGAGCCGGGCGAGGCCGGTGAGCTGCTCGTGCGCGCCGACGGTCTTCGCCGGGTACCTCGACCCGCGCCACGACGAGGGCGTACTCGACGACGAAGGGTGGTTCCGCACCGGCGACCTGGCGAGCACCGACGAGCAGGGCTTCCTGCAGATCACCGGACGGGCCAAGGACCTCATCATCCGCGGGGGCCACAACATCGACCCGGCACCCGTCGAGGAGGCCCTGTACGCCCACCCCGAGGTGCTCGAGGCCTCCGTCGTCGGCATGCCCGACCCGGACACCGGCGAGGTGCCCGTCGCCTACGTCGTGCTGGCGACCGGGTCCGACCTCGACGTCGCCGGGCTCGGGCGGCACATGCAGGCCTGCGTGCGGGAGCGGGCCGCGCTGCCACGCGAGTACGTGCTCGTAGAGGAGCTCCCTCGCTCGGCGGTCGGCAAGGTCGTGAAGAACAGGCTGCGGCTCGACGCGGTGACGACCTCCTTCCGGCGACTCCTCGACGCCGCCGGCCTGGTCGGCGCCTACGACCTCGACCCCCACGACCGGGGCGCCCGGGGGGCCGAGGTGGTGGTGCACCTGCACAGCGAGGATCCCGAGCTGCTCGACCGCGCCCGCTCCGCCGTCGCGCCGCTCACGGTCCGGCACTCCGTCGTCCCCGCCCCGTCAGCCACCACCACGAGGAAGCAGACACCCCATGCCTGAAGCCGTCATCGTCTCCACCGCCCGCTCTCCGATCGGCCGGGCGAAGAAGGGCTCGCTGCGCGACGTGCGCCCCGACGACCTCGCCGCCCGGATGGTCACCGCGGCCCTCGAGCAGGTCCCCGGCCTCGACCCCGCCGAGATCGACGACCTGCTGCTCGGCTGCGGACAGCCGGCGGGGGAGTCGGGCTACAACATCGCCCGCGTCGTGTCGGTGCTCGCCGGTCTGCCGGACGTCCCGGGGACGACGGTCAACCGCTACTGCTCCTCGAGCCTGCAGACCACCCGGATGGCGATGCACGCGATCCGAGCCGGCGAGGGCGATGTCTTCGTCTCCGCGGGCGTCGAGTCGGTCAGCCGCTCCCTCGAGACCGGGCGGGCCGACGGCTGGCCGGGCACGCGCAACCCGCGCTTCGCCGACGCCCTGGCGCGCACCGAGCGCCGGGCCGAAGGGGGAACCGACCGCTGGCACGACCCCCGCGAGGACGGCGAGCTGCCCGATGTCTACATCAGCATGGGTCAGACCGCGGAAAACGTCGCCGACCTCACCGGCATCACCCGGCGGGAGCAGGACGAGTTCGCCGTCCGCTCGCAAAACCTCACCGAGCAGGCGCAGGCCAGCGGCTTCTGGGAGCGCGAGATCGTGCCCGTCGAGCTGCCGGACGGCACGATGATGACCGCCGACGACGGCCCGCGGCCCGGCACGACCCTCGAGACCGTCTCCGCGCTCCAGCCGGTCTTCCGCCCCGACGGCACGGTGACGGCGGGCAATGCCTGCCCGCTCAACGACGGTGCAGCCGCGCTCGTCGTCATGAGCGACACCCGCGCCCGCGAGCTGGGCCTGACGCCGCTGGCGCGCATCGTCTCCACCGCGGTCACCGCCCTCTCGCCAGAGATCATGGGCCTCGGCCCCGTCGCCGCATCGCGTCAGGCGCTGCAGCGTGCCGGCCTCACGATGGAGGACATCGACCTCGTCGAGATCAACGAGGCCTTCGCCGTCCAGGTCCTCGGCTCCGCACGCGAGCTCGAGATCCCCATGGACAAGCTCAACGTCAACGGCGGGGCGATCGCCGTCGGTCATCCCTTCGGCATGACGGGCGCGCGGATCACCGCGACGCTCATCAACTCCCTGCGGTCCCACGACCAGCAGCTCGGCCTGGAGACGATGTGCGTCGGGGGTGGCCAGGGCATGGCCATGGTCCTTGAGCGCCTCTCCTGACCGCCCGTCCGTCCCACGCACGACCACCGCACCTCACCCCCTTCGGAAGGAACCCACATGACCACCTCGCCCCTCGGCCTCTTCGACATCGACTCGCTGCTCGGGGAGGAGGAGCGCGCCATGCAGCAGACGGTGCGCCGCTTCGTGGCCGACCGGATCCGTCCGGAGATCGCGGGGTGGTACGAGGACGGCACCTTCCCGGTGCGTGAGCTGGCGCCGGAGCTGGGCAAGCTCGGCGTGCTGGGGATGCACCTGGAGGGGTACGGCTGCGCGGGCACCTCGGCGACGGCGTACGGGTTGGCGTGTATGGAGCTCGAGGCCGGGGACTCGGGTCTGCGGTCGCTGGTGTCGGTGCAGGGGTCGCTGGCGATGTTCGCGATCTGGAAGCACGGGTCGCAGGCGCAGAAGCAGGAGTGGTTGCCGCGGATGGCTGCTGGTGAGGCGATCGGGTGCTTCGGGCTGACGGAGCCCGATTTCGGGTCCAACCCGGCGGGGATGCGCACCCGCGCACGTCGTGACGGTGATGACTGGGTGCTCAACGGATCCAAGATGTGGATCACCAACGGCTCGGTGGCCGACGTGGCGGTGGTGTGGGCGCAGACCGACGAAAAGGTGCGCGGCTTCGTCGTGCCGACGGACGAGCCGGGGTTCTCGGCGCCGAAGATCACGCGCAAGGTCTCGCTGCGCGCCTCGGTGACCTCCGAGCTGGTGCTCGAGGACGTGCGGCTGCCCGCCGACGCGGTGCTGCCCGAGGTCGAGGGTCTGTCGGGTCCGTTGTCGTGCCTGAACGAGGCGCGCTTCGGGATCGTCTTCGGCGCCCTCGGGGCGGCGCGCGACTGCCTGGAGACGGCGATCGCCTACTCGCGGGAGCGGGAGATCTTCGACAAGCCGCTGGCGGGCTACCAGCTGACTCAGGCGAAGCTGGCGGACATGACTCTGGAGCTGGGCAAGGGGATGTTGCTCGCGGTGCAGATCGCGCGGCTGAAGGACGGCGCCGGTGTGCGGCCCGAGCAGGTGTCCTTGGGCAAGCTGAACAACGTGCGCGAGGCGATCGCCATCGCGCGGGAGTCGCGCACGATCCTCGGCGCCGCGGGCATCACGCTCGAGTACCCGATCATGCGGCACGCCAACAACCTCGAGTCCGTGCTGACGTACGAGGGCACGAGCGAGGTCCACCAGCTCGTCATCGGGCGGGCCCTGACCGGCCAGGCCGCCTTCCGCTGACGGCACCTCGACCGATGTCCGACCTCGTGGCCCACTCTCCATAGGCAACAAATTGACTAGTTGGAGTCGTGGCCATGCCCCAGCACTACCCGCACCTGCTCGAGCCGATCACGGTCGGGCGGACCACCCTTCGCAACCGCACCCTCATGGGGTCGATGCACCTCGGCCTCGAGGAGGCGCCGGACGGCTTCGCACGGATGGCGGCCTTCTACGCCGAGCGGGCGAAGGGGGGAGTTGGCCTGATCGTCACCGGCGGCATCGCGCCGAACGCCGAGGGCGCCCCGCTGCCGGGCGCCGCGATGATGGCGACGGAGCAGGACGCCGAGGACCACCGCGTCATCACCGACGCCGTGCACGCGCAGGGCGGGCGGATCGCCATGCAGATCCTGCACACGGGGCGCTACGCCTACCAGCCCGACATGGTCGCGCCGTCGCCGATCCAGGCGCCGATCAGCCGGTTCGTCCCCCGCGAGATGACCGAGGAGGACATCGAGCGCACCATCGCCGACTACGCGCCGTGCGCGACCCTCGCCCAGCAGGCGGGCTACGACGGCGTCGAGATCATGGGCTCCGAGGGCTACCTCATCAACCAGTTCATCGTCACGCGCACCAACCAGCGCACCGACGGCTGGGGCGGCTCCTACGACAACCGGATCCGCTTCCCCCTCGAGATCATCCGGCGCGTGCGCGAGGCCGTCGGTGACGACTTCGTCGTCGTGTACCGGCTCTCGATGCTCGACCTCGTGCCCGACGGCTCCACCCATGACGAGGTCGTCCGGCTCGCCCGCGAGGTCGAGGCGGCCGGAGCCGACATCATCAACACCGGCATCGGCTGGCACGAGGCGCGGGTCCCGACGATCGCCACCCAGGTGCCGCGTGGTGCCTGGGCCGGTGTGACCCGGCGGCTCATGGGTGAGGTCTCCGTCCCGCTCGTCGTCACCAACCGCATCAACACCCCCGAGGTCGCCGAGCAGCTGCTCGCCGACGGCTTCGGCGACATGGTCTCGATGGCGCGCCCCTTCCTCGCCGACCCGCAGTTCGTCACCAAGGCGGCGCAGGGGGAGCCCCAGTCGATCAACACGTGCATCGGCTGCAACCAGGCCTGCCTCGACCACACCTTCGGCGGCAAGATCACCTCCTGCCTGGTCAACCCGCGCGCCTGTCACGAGACCGAGCTCGTCATCGGCCCCACTCGCCTCGCCAAGCGGGTCGCCGTCGTGGGCGCCGGACCCGCGGGACTCGCCTGCGCGACGACCGCCGCCGAGCGCGGCCACCACGTGACCCTCTTCGACGCCGCGGACGACATCGGTGGACAGCTCGACGTCGCGCGTCGCGTCCCGGGCAAGGAGGAGTTCGACGAGACCCTGCGCTACTTCCGCCACCGGCTCGCCGAGACGGGGGTGGATGTCAAGCTGGGCGCCCGCGTCGACGCCGATGACCTCTCCGGCTATGACGAGGTCGCCATCGCGACCGGTGTCACCCCGCGCGTGCCCGAGCTGCCGGGCGTGGACCACCCCACGGTCGTCGGCTACCTCGACGTCCTGCGCGGCTCGGCACCGGTGGGGGAGCGCGTGGCGATCCTCGGAGCCGGTGGCATCGGCTTCGACGTCGCCGCCTTCGTCACCGATCCCGGCGACGAGGCGAGCCTGGACATCGCCGCCTTCCAGGAGACCTGGGGCATCGACGCCGAGCACTCCACGCGGGGTGCGCTCGTGCCCCCTTCGCACCGCTCCGCCCCGCGCGAGGTGACGCTCCTGCAGCGCAAGACGAGCAAGGTCGGCGCGGGCCTGGGCACGACGACCGGCTGGATCCACCGCACCGAGCTGGCCCAGCGGAGCGTGCGGATGGTCCCCGGCGCCACCTACGAGCGCATCGACGACGCCGGACTGCACGTGCGCATCGACGGTCAGTCGCAGGTCCTCGACGTCGACACGATCGTCCTGTGCACCGGGCAGGAGCCCAACCGTGGCCTCCACGACGAGCTCAGCGCGAAGGGCGTGACCGTGCACCTCATCGGCGGTGCCGATGTCGCGGCCGAGCTCGATGCGAAGCGGGCCATCGACCAGGGCACCCGCGTGGCCGCGGTCATCTGATGAGCCTGCGGTATGTCGCGATCGGCGACAGCCTCTCCGAAGGTGTCGGCGACGACCCCTGGCCCGACGGCCGTCCACGCGGGTGGGCGGACCGCCTCGCCGAGCTGCTCGCCGGCCATCTCGGTGGGGTCGAGTACGCCAACCTCGCCGTGCGTGGGCTGCGCGCCCACGAGGTGCTCGCGACCCAGGTCGAGCCCGCGCTGGCGATGGCCCCGGACGTCGTGACACTCACCGCGGGGATGAACGACCTGCTGCGCCCGCGCTTCGAGCCCGACCGGCTGCGGGCGACGCTCGCCGACGTGGTCGCTCCCTTCACGGCGAAGGGGGCGCGCCTCGTCGTCGTGCCGATCCCCGACATCCGGTCGGTCTCGCCCGCGGGCCGGCTCCTCGCGCGACGGCGGGTCGTGCTCAACGAGATCTACACGTGGCTGTCCACGGAGCACGGCATGGAGCCGCCGGCGGTGACGACCGGGACGGTCTTCGAGGACCGGCGGGCCTGGGCCGACGACCGGCTGCACCTGTCGTCGCTCGGGCACGAGCGTCTGGCGATGGCCGCCGCGGACGCTCTCGGGGTGCCGGACGTCGGCGCGTGGGCGGCTGTGCCACAAGGGGATCCGCCGCGGACCTCCCTTCGCTCCGAGGTGGCGTGGGCTCGCCGCCATCTCGGCCCCTGGGTCGGGCGCCGGCTCACCGGACGCTCGTCCGGTGACGGGGTCGTGGCCAAGCGGCCCGACCTCACTGGCTGGCAGCCGCCTGCTTGATCGCCTCGAAGCGCTCGGCCATCCGGGCGGCGAGCGCCTGCGATGCCTTGAGCGGGCGGGTCATCACCATGAACTCGGTGACCTTGCCCTCGTCGTCGAGCGTGAGGAAGTCGCATCCGGTGATGTCGAGCCCGTCGACCTTTGCCTCGAAGACGTAGGCCTCCTCCGACCCGTCCCGCAGCTGGCGCACATAGCGGAAGTCCTCGAAGACCTCCACGACCTCGCGCAGGATCGCGCTCGTGATCGCCTTGCCGGGGTAGGGGGTGTGGGCGACCGGGCTGCGGAAGACGACGTCCTCCGCGAGCAGCGCGTCGACCGCGTCGAGGTCCTTGGCTTCCACTGCGTCTCGGAACATGTCTCCAACCTAATCAACAAAGTGAATAAGCGGAAGCCCTTCGATCCCTGAGGAGCTTGCGCAGCAAGCGTCTCGAAGGGAGGCCTACGATCGCCCCATGGCCCTCCAGGACGCGATCCTCACCGCTCTCGCCCACGACGAGTCGTCGGGCTACGACCTGGCCAAGGCCTTCGACGTGTCGGTCGCCAACTACTGGACCGCGAGCCCGCAGCAGCTCTACCGCGAGCTGGACAAGATGGAGGAGGCCGGCCTCGTCGCCGCCCGCCACGTCGCCCAGTCCAAGCGTCCCGACAAGCGGGTCTTCCGCCTGACCGCTGCCGGTCGCAAGGCCCTGCGGGCGCACACCCTGCGCTCACCCAAGCCGCTCGCGGTGCGCGACGAGATGCTCGTCCAGGTCGCCGCGCTCGAGTCGGGTGACCCCGAGGCGATCCGTGAGCACGTCGTCGAGCGGATGGAGGCCTTCGAGGCCAAGCTCGCGACCTATCGCCTCGTCCAGGAGCGCACCCTCGCCGGCCGCAGCGAGGAGGACTTCCTCGCCTCGGGCGAGCCGGTGGGCCAGTACCTCACGTTGCTGCGGGGGATCAGCTTCGAGGAGGAGAACCTGCGCTGGGGCCGCCGGGTCGTCGCCGTCCTCGACGCCCGCGCCGACGGCTGACCCCGCCCCCTTCGCATCTCCTGGAGGTCGTGCGCACCCAACTCTGCAGAACCCTAGGGTCTTGCAGAGTTCTGGCTCGTGCTCTGGAGCAACGGCATAGCCGACGAAGGGGGCCGCCCCGGTCTCCCGGGACGACCCCCTTCGCTCAACCTCGGACCTCAGTCCTGGGTGCGCTCCTGCACGGCCTCGGCCGCCCGCTGCGCGGCCTGGCCGACGGCCCCGCTCACCTGCCGCGGAGCCCGCTGCGGTGCAGCACCGCCACCGGACTGCAGCTGCGGCAGCAGCTGGGCCATGAGCAGCGTCGACAGCGCGGAGCTGTCGCCGGCGCCGGCGTCGGTGTGCACGATGACCGGGCGCGGGGCGTCCTCGGCGAGGGTCGCGCCGACATCGAGGCGACGACGGGCCAGCTCGTAGCCGAGCACCGCACGGTTGTCGCGATAGGCGGTGGCCAACTGCTCCTGGGCCTTCGCCTCACCCTGTGCCGCAACGAGGTTGGTGCGGGCCCGGGTCTCGATCTCGTAGCGCACCTTCTGCGCCTCGGTCTCGCGCTCCTCGAGCATCTGGGCGACGTCCTTGCGGGCCTTGTTGAGCGAGGCCTGGACCTCGACGACCTTGGCGTCGCGCACCTTCTTCGACCGCTCGATCTCGAGCAGCAGGGTGTCGATGCGGCGCTTGCGCGTCAGCTCCCACTCCTTCTCGTAGGCGACGAGCTCCTTGGCCACCCGCTCCCGCGTCGCGAGGTGCTCGCGGTACTGGTCGGGCAGCTGCACGTCGGGGATGTTGCAGCCCATGATCTGCACGCCATAGCGGGTCAGCTGGCGGTTGAGCAGGTCCTGCATGTCCTTGACGTCGCTGCCACGCAGGTCGTAGGCCTGCTCGGTGCGCACCTGGCGGCTGCGCTGCCGGATCGCGTCCTGCACGGAGTTGCTCAGCACGAGGTCGAAGTTGCCCGCGCCGATCGTCTGGACGAAGCGGATCGCGTCGACGATGCGGAAGCGCAGGAAGAACTCGATCGACTTCAGCGGCACGTTCTCGTGCGTCGGCGAGCTGAGCACCGGTGCGGTGTAAGGGATCTCGGTCGTCACGTCGACGACGTAGGCGACCCGCGCCCACGGGTGCCACAGGTAGTGGCGGCCGGGGGAGAGGCCGGGTCCGGTGATCGCGCCGAACTTCGTCAGCACGCCGACCGTGCCCTCCTCGATCTCGATGATCGAGCTGCGCCACCACCACAGGGCCGACAGCATGAAGGCGAGGATCGCGACGAAGATCGACAGCCCGCCGAGGGCGCCGTGGTCGGTCGCGGCGAGGAGGACACCGCTGAGCAGTGCCCACACGCCGAACCACACGAGGGAGGTCCAGCGCATCCCGCGCTTGTCCTTGGGGATGACGACCGGCACGAGCGAGCCGGAGTCACCGCCGCGCAGGTAGCGCGCGACATCGCCCCACCCGGAGACGACCTCCTTGATCGAGCTCATGCCCTGGCCGCGCACCGCGCGGACCGCCTGCTCCATCATCTGGTCACTCACTGCGCTCACCCTCCGTCGACATGTCGGTCACCTGGACGCGCGGGGCCGGGTCCACGCGGGGGGCCGGCGGCACCGGCGGTGCGCCC
>NZ_JBNFOF010000063.1:0-14877 GCF_057364645.1 Janibacter sp. CFPM2_SD2 | reverse complement strand
CCGGAGATCGTCTCCTGGGCGCGCCGGCGGCGGGGCTCGGGTCAGCTCGAGGCGTCGCCGGCCGACTGCGACGAGCTGAGCTGGTCGTCGTCGGGTCGCCGTCCGGACGTCACCCTCCGTGGTGGTCGACGTGTCGTCCGAGGGCGAACTCGGTGGGCTGCGGCGGCGGGTTTGTAGGTCGACGTCGGCGCAGGCGGCACGTAGGTCGGCTCGACGGGCGCCTCGGGCTCGACGGGCGCCTCGGGCTCGACGGGCGCCTCGGGCTCGACGGGCGCCTCGGGCTCGACGGGCGTGGTCTCGGTCTCGGTCAGGGTGTCGGTGGGCACCGGCTCGGTGGTCGTCTCCGTCGTGGGCTCGACCGGGGGCACCGCCTCGGTCGTGGAGGTCGAGCTGGGCGCGGCCTGACCCGCGCCGATGAGCCTGGCGAGGACCGTGCGAGCCCAGAGGTCGGAGCCCTGCTCGGTCAGGTGGGTGTCCTCCCACTCCGAGCGCAGCTCCTGACCGCTCGCCTTGGAGAAGGCTCGGTGGACGTCGATCGTCGGCACGCCGTTGCGCTCGGCCCAGTCGTGCTGGCGCTTGCGCACCGTCCGGCCCGAGCCGTCGGCGGCGTTGGGGCCGAGCACGATGGCCACGGTGGCCCCCCGCGCCTGGACCTTCACCTTCTTCAGCAGGTCGTTGAGGTCGCGGTCGAGCCCCTTGGTCGACGTCGGGTGGTAGCTGATGAGGACGACGTCCGCGTTGCGCGGGAGGAGGAAGCGCAGCCGGTTGGTCGCGTACGACGGCGAGCTGCCCGCGATCGAGGCGTTGCGCAGCCACAGGCTCTTGCCATTGCCCTCACGGACGGGCTCGTCGTACTTCGTCGGGTCGGCCGGGTCGAGCCCGGCGTAGGTCACCTTGCGGTGGCGTTCGACGGCCTGGGTCGACATCCGCTGGACCCAGCCCCCTTCGCCCACGCCCTCGTCGCCCCCGAGCACGACGACGAAGGGGTCCTTGTCGTCCTCGAGAGGTCCGCGGTTGCGCGAACTCCGGCTTGTCGGAGGTCGACGACGAGCTGCTGCTCGGCTCGGAGGGGGTGGACGACGAGTCGTCGGGAGAGGTCAGGTCAGGGCCGCCCTGCAGCCAGGCGACCAGGCCCACCACCAGGGCGACGTTGATGAGGACCACGACCAGACCGATCATGACCCCCGACAGGCGTGCGCGTCTCACAAGGCACCAGTATGACTCACCGGGCACCCTGGGTCGTCGATCCGGGCGACGCGCACTAGGTTGTGCACGCACGTGTGTTCCATCGGGGAGGCCAGGTCGAGATGTCGATGTCCACTGCGCGGACCGCGCTCTGGCACCTGCGACGGGGCGGCCTCTCGCAGGTGCGCACCTGGCATCGCCGCCAGCGCATCGGACAGGGCGGCGTCGTCGTCCGTCGCGAGGAGGCCCTGCCGGAGTGGCCCCTCCAGGACCGGCCGGTGCGCCGCCCGGACCTGCGCGTGGCGGTCGTCCTCGACGACTTCAGCCGGTTGGCGCTGGCGCCCGAGTGGACCCAGGTCGAGGTGACCCCGACGTCGTGGGAGTCGCAGGTCGCCGAGGGGATCGACCTGCTCTTCGTCGAGTCGGCATGGCACGGCAACGGTGGCACGTGGCGCTACCAGCTCACCGGCCCCTCGGCCCCCTCCCCCGCGCTCGTGGCCCTCGTGGAGCACTGCCGGGCGGCCGGGGTGCCCACCGTCTTCTGGTGCAAGGAGGACCCGGTCCACTTCGACGACTTCGTCGACACCGCGGCGCTCTTCGACCATGTCCTCACCACCGACGTCGAGATGGTGCCGCGGTACCGGGAGCGGCTCGGTCATGACCGCGTGGGCGTCATGGCCTTCGCCGCGCAGGAGCGGATCCACAACCCGATCCGACCGCAGCAGGGCCACGCCGAGCGCGACATCGCCTTCGCCGGCATGTACTTCGCCCACAAGTACCCCGAGCGCCGCGAGCAGATGGACCTGCTCCTGGGCGCGGCGGACCGGGTCTCGCCGCGGATGGAGCACGGACTCGAGATCTTCTCCCGCTTCGCGGGCGGCGATGCGAACTACCAGTTCCCCGAGCCGCTCGACGCGCGCGTCGTCGGGTCGCTGAGCTACCTGCAGACGCTCACGGCGTACCGCTCCTACAAGGTCTTCCTCAACGTCAACTCGGTCGTCGGCAGCCCGAGCATGTGCGCCCGGCGCGTCTTCGAGATCTCGGCCTGCGGCACGCCGGTCGTCTCCACGCCGAGCCCCGCGCTCGACGCCTTCTTCCCTGACGACGAGGTCGTTCGGGTGGACGACCCGCAGCAGGCCGAGTGGATGCTGCGGGCGCTCGTGCGCAGTCCGCTGCTGCGCGACCGGATGGTGCACGCCGCGCAGCGCCGCATCTGGCGCGAGCACACGTATGCCGCCCGCATCGACGCTGTCCTCGAGGCGGTGGGACTCGAGGAGCACGTCCGTCGGCCCCGCACCGTCTCGGCGCTCGTGTCGACCAACCGACCGCACCAGCTCGAGCACGTCATCTGGCAGGTGGCGCGGCAGCGTGACGTCACGGTGCAGCTCGCGCTGCTCATGCACGGCTTCGACGAGGAGGCCAGAGTGCGAGAGCTCGCCGCCGAGCACGGCATCGAGGACCTCGTCGTGCTCCACGCCGACCAGGACGTCCTCCTCGGCTCCTGCCTCAACCGGCTCGTCGACGCGGCGAGCGGTGATGTGGTGGCAAAGATGGACGACGACGACCTCTACGGCAAGCACTACCTCTTCGACAGCCTGCAGGCCCTCGAGTACTCCGGGGCGGACATCGTCGGCAAGCAGGCCCACCAGATGTACCTCGAGAGCCAGTCGGCGCACCTCGTGCGGTTCCCCCAGCGCGAGCACCGGTTCACCGACTTCGTTGCTGGCCCGACGATGGTCATGCCGCGCTCGGTCGCGCTCGAGCATCGCTTCCCCGACGCCCAGATCGGCGAGGACAGCGAGCTGCTGCGACGCGTCGTCGACGCCGGTGGTCGGATCTACTCCGCCGACCGCTTCGAGTTCGTCCAAGTGCGCCGGGGCGCGGGTGAGCACACGTGGGATGCCAGCGATGCCGAGATGCTGGCGAACGCAGATGTCCAAGGGTTCGGCACGATGGACGGAGGTGGGTCTCGATGACCGTGGCCCCGCAGGATGCTGCAGGCGGCAGCGGCGGGATCGCCCCCGGGACGGTCATCGTCGTGGGTTCCCTCGACGGGCTCCCCCGGCCCGCAGGACTCACGACGCTGAGCCCCGGCATCCACGCACGCTGGTCCCGCGGGCCGCAGACGGCCGAAGGCGCCGACGGGACGGTGTCCCTCGACGGCGTCGCGATCGCCGACGGTCGGCTGCTGCGCTCCGGCGCTGACCTGCTGCGGGTGTGGGGTGGTCGTGAGCCTGCTCCCTTCGCCCACTGGTGGGGTCGGCACGCCCGCCAGGCGTCCTGCGCGTACGTGTGGCACGCCCCCACCCAGCGGCTGGTCGTGCTGCCCGACGCCCTCGGTGGCGCCACCATCTTCGTCCACGAGGTCGGCGGGGTACAGGTCCTCTCCTCCGACTACGCCGCCCTGATCGGCGTGCTCGACGACCTCGGCCTGCGCCCGGAGAAGGACCTGATGTACCAGGTCGAGCGGACCGTCTTCGGCAGCGGTGGGCTCTACGAGACGAGCCATGCGGGTGGGCGCCGGGTCCCGACCTTCACCCACCTCGACATCACGTCGAGCGGGCTGCGCGAGGTCCGCTACGACGCGGCGCCCACCCTCGACGAGCCGCGCAGCTACTTCGAGGGCCTGGCCACGGTGCGGGCCGACGTCCTCGACTCGATCGCCGCCATCGCTGCGGCGCCGACCGAGGAGCGCATCGCCCACCTCACCGGCGGATTCGACTCGCGCATGGTGCTCGGCGCGATCCTCGAGGCCGGTGTGCAGGACCGCTTCGAGTTCTTCTGCAGCGGACCGCCGGAGTCGCGCGACCGCGAGGTCGCCGACGGACTGGCCCGCACGCTGGGTCTCGTACGCTCGCCGTCCGCCGGCCTCGTCCCGCACCACGTGGGCAGCTTCAGCGACCAGCAGCTCGCCCTGCTCGGGTACACGGCGGGCATGTCCAACGTGGGGCCGACCGGCACCGAGGACCCCCTCGACGTCGTCGCGGCCGGCGGCGGCTACGGCGAGCTCTTCCGCTCCTTTTACACGCACGCCATCACCGGGCAGGGCCCGGCGCCCTGGTCCGACGGGCACGCGCTGATGACCGCCATGGTCGGCTCGGCCCCCGACCAGGGCATCCTCAGCCCGCGCGCCTTCGACCTGCTCGCCGGGCGGCTGACCGACGTCCTCACCGGCATCCACGACTCGGGCGTGCCCGCGGACTTCGTCGGCGACGTCTACTACTCCGACGTGCGCAACCGCTACCACATGGGCGCCACCTCGCTCAGCTGGAGCCGCGTCGGGGCACGGGTCAACCCGCTGTACTCCGTCTCTGGTCTGCAGGCAGCGTGCGAGCTGCCCGGGATCGCCCGCCGGGCCAATGTCCTCGGGTACGACCTGCTCGAGTCCTTCGGCCACGACCTCTCGCGCTACCCCTTCGACAAGGACCGCTCCTCCATCGAGTACCGGCGGCAGCGCCGGCCGAGGCCGGGCCTGCCCTTCGCCGAGGGCCAGGTGACGTGGTCGACGAAGCCCGCGCGTCCCGCCAGCGGACCTGCTCCCGCGCCGATGTCGGCAGAGCGCCGCGAGATCGTCCTGAAGCGCGCGAAGGCGCTCGACATCATCTTCTGGCAGTCGGTCAATCTCGAGTCGACCCAGGCGGTCCTGCGCCGCGTGCTCGAGCAGACGGACCTGAGCACCTACGCCGACGTCGTCAACGTGTCGTACCTGCAGGACCTCGCCCGCACGGGCACGTGGAACCGCACCCGGGTGCGCCACCTGTACTCCGCCAGCACGATGCTCATGTGGTTCGGGGACGAGTCACGGCCATGAGTGCGCTCCCGGGGGACAGCGACTACACGAGGTACCAGCCCGATGTGCGCCGCTGGGAGTCCGTCGCGGACTTCATCACCGCCCCTGCATGGGCGAGCGGGGTGCACGTCGTCATGCTCCCGTCCGGCGCGCACATCGACATGATGATCGGCGGTGACTTCACGACGATCACGCCCGGTCGCGGCGTTCCCGTCGTCCTCTCCGGGGCGGTGTCCAAGCGCGAAGGGAGACCCGGCCCGTTCTTCTCCGGCATCGGCCTGGGCATGAGCCTGGAGACGCCCTTCGTCGCGATCAGCGACCCGACGCTCACCGTCGACCCCTCGCTCCGGCTGGGCTGGTACGCCGGACGCGCCGGAGAGGAGCTGCAGGAGCACCTGGTGACGATGCTCGAGGACCTGCAGCGTCGGGTCGACCGCCCGCTGCTGCTGGCCGGTGGCTCCGGCGCCGGCTTCGCCTGCATGCTCCTCGGCGCACGGCTTGACGTGCCCGCCTCGGCGATGGTGTGGAACCCGCAGACCGACCTGCTCGACTACGACGAGGGCCCGGTGGTCGACTACCTGTGCGTCGCGCTCGGGCTGGAGCGGGACACGGTCACCGCGATGACCCGGCTGGAGCGGGCGGAGGCACTGACCGCCGGCGGAGTCCAGCACGCCGTCTCCGGCACCACCGCCGCTGCTGGGCTGACGCGGCTGCTCTACCTGCAGAACGCTGGTGACCACCACGTCGTCGGCCACCTCGCGCCCTTCCTCGGGCGCGACGGTTACCAGCACGAAGGGGGTGGCCGCTGGCGGAACTCCCGGGGCCACCTCGCCCTCGTGTCCGACTTCAGCGAGAACCATGACCCGCCCCCGCGGCCGGCCATGGTCCGCGCGATGGACCTGATGCTCGACCCCGCGACGTCCGTGGACCGGGTCGTCGACATCTTGCAGGAGGAGCGCCTCCTGCCACGGACCGACCTCGAGCTGCTCCCCCGCGACCTGCGTGGCGAGGTCGACGACATCGCCAACCGGACGAGACTGACCGCCACTCAGGAGGCCGACGGAAGCGCGCGAGCGACCGTTGTCTGGGAGGGCCGCCCCAGTCGATACGGCGGTGTGACCACCCGCTTCGAGGTCGTCGACGCCGATGGCGCGGTCATCTCCAGCCACCTGCAGCGAAACAACGCTCTTGTCCTGCTCGACGCCGACGCTCGGGCCGTGGGCGTCCGAGCCCACCTGCGCGACGGGTTCCTGAACGAGATCGTCACGCTCTCCGCCGGCTTCACCCGCACCCCGCAGCGCGTGCGAGTGCTCGTCACGGGCAGCCAGGTCACCCGGGACACCTTCGCCTTCCTCGCCCCCGACCTCTTCCACCTCGAGGGGTTCGTGGCCCGGCAGGGCTTGATCAGCGCGTTCGGCCCGGCGGGAGAGCCTCCCTTCGACCCCTCGGTCCTGCCGAGCGACTTCCAGCGGAGGATGGTGGACGGGGACGCTCGCTCGACGCTGCCGGGGACGGTGAGCGAGACCGACGTCGACGTCGTGCTGTGGGACCTCTTCGACGAGCGCTTCGGTGTGCTCGAGCAGGTCGACGGCACCGTCACCACCGACTCGATCGAGCTGCGACGGGTCCGGGACGGCCTGGTCGTGCCCACCGCGACGACCGCGCTGCCCTTCGGCACGCCCGAGCACCTCGAGCGGTTCGTCGCGGCCCTCCACCTGTGGCGCGATGTGCTCGAGCGTCGCGACCTGCTCGGACGCGTCGCCGTCCTTGCGCCTCGATGGGCGCGAGTGACCGACACGGGCGAGTCGACGCCCTCGAGCGCTGGCATCGACCCGGTGCGCGCTGACGCCATCACCGACGACTACCTCGCTGCCGTGCACGATGTCCTCGGGGTCCACGTGCTGGGGCGAAGTCTCCACCCACGGGCGGCGTCCAGTCACCACTGGGGAGTCGCGCCCTTCCATTACGACGACCCGACCTATGTCGCCCTCGCGACCGAGATCGCGGCATTCACCCGGGATGCGGTCCGTCCCTGGGCCTGGGAGGAGGTCGCCCCCACTGACTGCGTCCGGACACCCAGCCAGGAGGACCGCGACCCGCGGACTCGGGCACCCGAGCCCTATGTCGTCGTCCGGCAGACCGCGCCGTCGACGGTGACCGCCGAGGTGCACGACCACCGGGCGAGCGCCTGCTCCTTCGCCCTGCACGAGGGCGCGCGACGCGTCGACGCGACGCCGTACGCCCGGGTCTTCAGCCACAGCTTCGTCGTCCCCGAGCCTGGGATCTATCGGTGCCGGGTGTATCTCATGACCCCCGATGGGGACCGGATCCCTGTGACGAGTCCTCCGCTGCGGGTCACGGACGCCTGACGCCCCGACCAAGAATCCTGGTCAGGGCAACGCCGCCACGATCTCCCGTCCGAAAGAAAGTTCGTGATCCTGGGCCCAGTGGTTCTGGTCCAATAGCGAGGTGGGTCCTGCGCGAAGGATGTATGCCTTCGTGCTCACCAAGGGCGCGACCCCTTCGGCAGCCAATCGATGCAGCCAATCGGTGATCGCGGCGCGGTCGGGGGCAACCTTGCCGTTGCTCATCCGTGCATACAGGTGATCGACGCAGAGGACTGGTGCACCGACGAGTTCGGTCACTGCCTCGACATCAGACCGCACGGACTCAAAAGTCGACGATCCAACCTGGAGGTCTTGGAGCACGTCGCCCTCGGGCAGTTCAGACGTGTCGCCCGCGACGAGTCGTGCCGTGTCGATACCAAGCGCGTCGGCGTGCCCCCATACCCGCGCCTGATTCAGGTGCACTCCACCACAGCTCAGGAGCTTCGCTGCGGAGACCTCCTGAACCACCACGTCGACATCGAGGAAGTCGCGATTCTCGAGCTCCGGCGGCAGTGGATCGATCATCGTTTCACACGTGAGCGGCCGAAGCGCTTCGGGGATATCGACAAGTCCCGCCAAGGCCCTCGCATATTGCAGTCCCCCGGCCGAAGTATGGGCAAACCACCAATTCTCCGAGAGATTCACCAACTCAATAAGCCCCGCATCATGCGCCGCACGGAGCGGCCGGAAAACCCGGCAAGACCCGATCGCCAGGACTCGCTTCACCGGAGGAGCTCCATCAATTCCGTCGCGACGATCGGGAGTCCCACATCGGGAAGGTGATGGATGTCAGTAGACCCATCGGGAAACCGGCGGAATCCGAGCCGAGCGACCAAGTGACTGGAATCGTAATAGGTCGCGTCGTGGTCGACCTTGAGGCGATCTACGACGGAACGCAGCTCCACATTTCCGGCCTGACGCACGGGATGTGGGTTGTCGAGGTCTACGAGGTGCCCCACCAGAACCAAACGCTTACCCGCACTACTCAGCACCTCGCACACGGACCGTAAGTTCTGTTCCATTTTCTCCGTGTCGTCAAAGACTCTGACGCCGAGCTCTGGGGCATAGTCTTTGTAGTAGCCCTCACGCCACACTTCAGAGTACGGCACGGACCGGTCAGCATTCGGGTTCCCCTGAACGTGAACACCCTTGTACTCAAAGCTCTTCGGACTCGAAATTTCCATGACAACGCCCGTTGCGGAGTCGAAGCACTCCCGCAGATGAGCCAGAGCTGGATCAGGTTCGCTCCACAGCCTGAGGTCGAAGGGGTTGGACGGAGTCTGATCCTTCCGGAAGAAGAGTCGAGAAACGTCGAGCGGGAGCCCCGCATCGCCACTTGCGATGCGCAGAACGTCGAGCATCTGAGAGCTGGAGTGGAAATATCCAATGTGAGGAAAGTTCACCGACCCAGCAATCGTCTCCATCGGCTCATGCAACCTACTGGTCCCAAACGGGATGATGCGGACCATCAAATACCTTTCGTCGTCGAGATCGGCCACGTCGAACTCGAACCTGTGTGCGTCACGAGGCAGTCTGGTCACCGCGCGGTTGGAACGACAAGAACCGTGACACCCCGTGGTCCGCAACAAACTCAAGGTCGCCCAACGACGTGTCTGCGATCCAGCCGTCCACCATGGCACTCTCGTCGGCACGATCAACATCGTCAACGACGATCAGTGACCCCGCAGTCAGGTGCGGCCCCAGAAGCCGAAACGCGGGATCGCGGGCCAAGGGACCGTTTGCGCCCGGGGGGCCATCGACGAGCAGCACGTCGATGGGGTGCGGCTCCCACTCGGTCAGGTCGTACCAGCCCGTTGGCCATCGCCCAGACTGCTCGCTCTGCTGCACCAAGGGCGCCGAGATCACGGTGCACCAGCGCTCCAACCCGTGCCGCGCAATCTGCGACCGTGTCCTATCGGCGTACAGCTCGTCGTGCTCAAACGACGTCAGATGCCCGGCCCCAACTTCGCGCAGCGCCAAGCCGAGCCAAATGGTGGACACGCCACTTCCAGTTTCCACGATCTGCGCGGGCGCCTGACCAGCCAGCAAGTGGTCAACCATTCCGGCCAGAGCTTCGTAGGAAATCACCCATCCGCCGGCCGCAGGAATCCATGCCGTCGGCCGCAGGCGATCCACCAGGAATTTGTGGGCTGCAACATCCGCCACAATTGAGCGCCGGGCATTGCCCACGAATCGGAACATGTCCAAACGCAAGTCGTCGCGAACCGATTGCAGTTCGGCCCTGGCGATCATCTGCTGATGATTACCCTCTTCAAGCCGCTCAGCCCGATCGTCCGACGACGTCAAAGTGCGCTGGCCTCCTCGGCTCGGGTGAGGCCGAGCCCAACAGCCCCAAGCAATTCGGTGACACGACCGAGATCCGGGTCGTCCTCAGCAATCCCCGATAGGACGATGTCGTCGACCTGACAAGTGGGTGATATCAGCACGGCGCACGCAATTTCCGGCAACCTCGGAGACAGCCCCTGCCCTGTGCTGAAAAGGAATCCATTAGTTGGGACAACAATTCGGTCGGACGTGGCAAAGACACCTGACGCCTTGTCGATCCGTTCGCAGTGCAGGGTCAGCCAGCGTGTCTCACCCCATGCGTTGGCAGGGGCGGTGTCGCCAGCCTCCGACGCAACATAGAGCCTGATGGACCCGCGGTGGATAGCGCGCGGCTCCATGTCCACTGGGTGAAGGTGAACACTCGGGTCACCAAGGTACTTCTTGACTGCCCCTGCGGCTGCCGGACTCACAGCCTTGGACAACTCCACTTCGCCACTCACCCACGGCTTGAACAGCAGCGCGGCCGCCACCATGAAGAGGTCCGGATCAAAGTTGAGTGGCGTCGAATCCATAAGAAATCGCCCGGACGTGGGAGACGCGTCGTAGTGCTGCGGCTCAGCACGAACGCCCATGCGACCGGATTCGTCCGGGGACAACCATGAGAACTTCATCGACTGCGTCCTTCTTCCGCGCCTTCGGACCAGGCGTTATCCACGATGTCCTTGAGAGAGAACTCCTCGTCCACACGCCACGCGACACACGCTCCCGCGACCCTGTTGGACAGCTCGATTGCCTCGGAGGCATTTCTGGGCGCATCCTCGTGCCAGATCAGGACATTGCCTGGCGATGCGCCGACTTCAACCACCTCATCCGGAATGGCGACCGCTTCCGACAAGGAACCGCTGCGAGCGATGATCCCCGCCGGCTCGCGGCCATTCCCGTGGTCCTCCAATGCCCGTCGAAGTTGTCTCAGGGCAACAACCGCGTCGAGGTCATCACCGTCACCGGGCACAACCTCGATGTCCCAACCGCCGGACCTCGCGGACGCAAAGTCCGCCCAAGAAGCGCGCGGGATAACACGGGACGTTTGCGGAGCATCTTGGCGGCTCAAGAGCAGCGACCGTTCGGAAAGAGCATCCGGCAGGTAGACCGAAAGAGAGTCCACAGGGGTGCCCTCGATCGCTTCGGTACTCACCGACCGGGCCGACTTCCGGAGCGCCTCAACACCCGCAGACTTCGCCGCATTGCGTGCGACGGCGTTGGCAAGTACTGCTGCGGTTTTCTGCCCTGGGGCGGCGTTCGCCGTGAGTTGCCCGGGGTGGCGGCGCCTGAGGATGTGATAGGCCCCGGTGTGCCCGAGTTCCACACCCGCCCGCAGAAGGCTGACCCCCAACATGTAGTCCGAACCGCTGGGCAGCGTGAGGTCGTACCCGACCTTCCGAATCAACTCGGTTCGGAGCATCAGGGTCGGGTGGAGGTACACCGACCCCGAGAAGAGGATCGTCGCCAACGACGCGCCCTTGCCGGGGTACGGCTGCATCGCCCCGTCGAGATCATCGAAGTCGACCCACCCGCCATAGGTACCGCCCGTTTCAGCAGTCAGACCCTCGAAGTGTGCTTCGAGGCGCCACGGCAGCATCAAGTCATCGTCATCCATGATCACCGTAAACTCGGACGACGTCAGGTGGGCCGCGTGGTTGCGGGCCGCGGCAACCCCGAGGTTCTCTTGACGCACGTATCGGACGCGCTCATCGTCGAAGCCGCGGACAACGTCAGGCGTCGCGTCGGTCGAGCCGTCATCAACGATCAGCAGCTCGAAATCCGTGACGGTCTGAGCCAACACAGTGTTGATGGTTTCACCAAGGTACTCGGCACGGTCATGCGTGGCGATTACAACCGTCACAGGCGACGACGCCGTTGTGGACGCATGGCGCCACGCGCGCAGATTGCGGATCGGGCTCGCGTCGTTGAGGTAGATGTCCCGATTTCGCAGGACGGCCTCTCTGCCCTCAGGGGACTCATTGGCCGCCTGCCGCGACGGCTCGTGCCAGATGTGGTACATGCGGACAGAGGGATCTTCGACCCAACGGATCGCAGTGCCGGATCGACGCAGACGCTGCGCGAAGTCGATGTCTTCACCGCCGTAGATCTCCATCCGCTCGTCGAGTCCTCGCACCTTGTCGAAGGACTCGCGAGAAACCGCGATCATGCCGCCCATTCCCCATCGCGGACGGAGACGCGATCGGCGCTCTAAGAGACTCCAGTCTACCTGTTCGCTCTGCAGTCGATCGACTCCGAACCCCTCGGGTAGGTCGCGGCACTGCAGCACCAGCGCCGTCGTCGGGTCATCAAGAACGGCCTGGGTGACCTGACTGAGGGAACGCGGCGAGAACGCCATGTCGGCATCAGTGCTGATGAGGACGCGACCCATAGCGACAGCGAAGCCCGAGTTGAGCGCCCGCGACCGAGACCAGACGCCGTCCGTCTTCGTGTAGACGTACCGAGCACCAAGGTGCTCCACCTGCTCCTGCAGACCGTCTGTGTCCTCCGAGCCGTAGTCAGCGACAATCACCTCGGATTCAACACCGGCCAAGGCGTCATTCAACATGGCTACCGAGAGAAGAAGACGCTCCACCCCCCAGTCTTTGAACCCGATGACGACGCTGACGTCACAACCTGCCGTGCTGTTCACCGAACCACTCCATGGATCGCCATGAAGGCGTCTCGTCCGACGCCCCTGCCGTGAGCCCAAATTCGCGCCACAGGATCTGTGGATGCCGTCTTCCGCCACGGGACCACTTCAACAAGCGCCTTTGTCGACGGTGTCGTCAGCCGAGCGCGACCCAGTTCGACCAGATCCCCTGCCCTGCCCGCTGGAAGATACGAGAAACTCGCACCTAGCTGGTGACTGTCGACCCAGCCTGCCCCACGCATCACGTCAAACTCGCTCGTGCTGCTTGCCGACCGCAACGTCATCACGTGGTCTCGTTCAGCGATGTCGACGGCCAACTCCACGAGGAACCCGAGGTCGGACACAGCTTCCGGAAACCACAGCTCAATTTGTGTCGCCGCGGGCGCCACTCCTCCCGTTGTCACGGTGCGTGCACATCCTCTCGCTCGTGGGGGCCCTGCAGTGCAGCCAAGGCGACCCGAATGCTAGCCGACCAAGCCCGCGCCCTCCGTGGGAGCGCCACCCCATTAACATCATGTCGTCGCCCTACAGAAGGACTCCCCATCGTGTTCGAGGACGAAGCTTCCGACGACGAGGCACTCACCCGTCAACTGCTCGACGAGATCGTCGCCGACCCCGCGGCAGTTCTCGCAGAGCTGCAGGCATTGCGCCGCCAGGCCGCCAAGGCCAAGAGCCTCAAGTCGAAGCTCGACGCGGCCGAGGCCAAGGTGAAGTCCGCGAAATCGGACCTCGCCGCAGCCGACACGAAGCGCAAGGGTGCTCTGGCCCGCGCCGATCGGACTCGCGCACAACTGGACTCGGCGGAGGCGTCGCTGCGTGCCTACCGCGCCGAGTCTAAGCGCCTCAAGGAGGATCTCCAGCGCGTCCGCACCTCCCGCTCGATGAAGGTCGGCAAGGCGCTCACCTCCCCCGGCCGGGTCTTCAAGCCGGCGCCAAGCCGGCACCACGACGAAGCGAGAGACCTCCCCTTCGTCCCCGGCGCCGACCCAGCCCGCTGCTGCGCCGCCCGCGCAGGCCCCGGCAGCCCCCAAGCCCGCCCCCGCCTCGAAGAAGTCCTACGAGGAGCTGCTCGCCGAGCTGGCCGAGCGCCCCACCACCGGCAACCTCGTCAACGCACTCAACCGCGCCTGGTTCGGCCTCGGGTCCATCACCGAGGCCCACCGCATCGCCTCCGAGCACCCCGAGCTCGTCGCGGGTCTCGACGCCAAGCAGCGCATCTTCGTCGATCGCGCCGTGGCCGCTCACCGGGTGAGCGTCGACGGCATCCCCGTCCCGCCGCGCTCGAGCGGTACCGCCTACGTGCCGGAGCCCGGCCGCCTGCTCTACTGCGTCCACTCGACGCCCGCCTACAACACCAACGGCTACTCGACCCGCACCCGCGGTGTCGCAGCCGGCCTCGGCGACGCGGGCGTCGACGTCTCGGTCGTCGCCCGCGTCGGCTACCCCTGGGACAGCCAGGTCGACAAGAAGGCGCCCAAGGCCCACCGTCAGGTGAGCACGCTCGACGGTGTCGACTACACCCACCTGCCCGGACCGCGCCTCGGCTCCACGCCGATCGACCACTACATCCTCGCCTGCGCCGACGCCTTCGTGCGGGAGGCCCGGCTACGGCGCCCTTCGCTCATCCAGTCCGCCTCCAACCACGTCACCGGTCTCGCCGCGCTCATCGCGGCCCGCCGGGTGGGTGTCCCCTTCGTCTACGAGGTGCGGGGGCTGTGGGAGGTCACCGAGGCCTCCGGCAAGCAGGATTGGGAGCAGACCGAGCGCTACCAGCAGCAGGCCGACTTCGAGACGCTCGTCGCGACCGAGGCCGACGCCGTCCTCGCCATCACCGAGGAGACTCGGCAGGAGCTGATCCGTCGCGGCGTGCCCGCCGACAAGATCACCTTGGCGCCCAATGCCGTCGACCCCGGCGTCTTCGTCCCGCTGCCCAAGGACGAGGCCTATGCCCGGCAGCACCGCGTGCGCACCGACGTGCCCGTCATCGGCTTCGCCGGCTCGATGGTCGGCTACGAGGGTCTCGACCTGCTCGTCGACGCCGTCGCCCTCCTGCGCGACGAAGGGGTCGACACCCAGCTCGTCCTCGCCGGCTCCGGCGCCGCGGAGCCCGCGCTCAAGAAGCAGGCCGAGGAGCTCGGCCTCGGTGACACCGTGCGCTTCGTCGGGCGGGTCCCGGCGAGCGAGATGCAGCGGATGATCAGCCTCTTCGACGTCATGCCGTGCCCCCGCCGCTCGCTGCCCGTCACCGAGATGGTCTCGCCGCTCAAGCCGCTCGAGGCCTTCTCCTGCGCCAAGGCCGTGGTCCTCTCCGACGTCTCACCGCACCGCACCCTCGCGGGAGACGGCGGCCTGCGCGCCGTCATCGTGCCGGCGGACGACGCCCGCGCCCTGGTTGACGCCCTGCGGCCGCTCCTGGCCGACGAGGACGCCCGCGCTGCGGCTCACCCGGACCGGGAGGGGGTTGGCGGCCTGACCCGCACCCGGGAGCTCCCGGCTCGGTGAGCTCCCCCCCGTCCGACGCGCGCGCCCTTCCCGCT
>NZ_JBNFOF010000062.1:0-14950 GCF_057364645.1 Janibacter sp. CFPM2_SD2 | reverse complement strand
GCCGGCCTGCCGGTCGCGCCCGGCGAGGCCCGGGTGCGCCGCTCGCCGCGACGTGAGGGGCGCGACGGCGGGGGAGAGGTCGTCGAGGGCGAGATCGTCGACGACTGACCCGTCGAGACGGTTTCGAGGCTTCGTCGCAGGGCTCCTTGCACCTCAACCACGGGGCGATGGACATGACGAAGGGGGGTGGCCCACCGGTGATCGGTGGGCCACCCCCTTCGTCGTGCTGGGGCGCCGAGGTCAGGCGCTGCGCTTGCGCGGCTTCTCGCCACGGGAGGCGCGCAGCAGCTCGAGGCGCTCCTCGAGCAGCTCCTCGAGCTCGGGGATGGAGCGACGCTCGAGCAGCATGTCCCAGTGGGTGCGGACGTGCTTGGCGGGCTTGAGCTCGGGCTCCGGGCCGTCGAGGAGCTTGCCGAGCTTGCCGCAGCGGCACTCCCAGGTGCCGGGGATGTCGGCCTCGACGGAGAAGGGCAGCTCCGTGCGGTGCCCGTCGTCACAGACGTAGGTCGTGATCTGACGGTCACTGGGGACGACGTTGTCCGTCGTCTCCATGCTGAAGCTGACCATGCGCGTTCCGCGCAGCGTGCGCTCTGCCATGTTGCAAGTCTCCTGGTGTCTCTCGCGATGTCCGCGCCCCTGCCGCGCGGGCCCCTCGTCACATGACAACGCTCGTGGTGCGTCATCTGTTCCGGCTGCACGCATCATTGCGGCGCCGTGACCCGTGGTGGGCCTTCCGAATGGGGCCCGATCTGGCGGTGTGCTCGTGGCACGACTTGGGGCGACCCCACAGGATAGCGGAGTCCCACCGTGTCGCGCACATCGAGCCCGCTCCGCCCGCTAGCCTCACCACGTGACCGACGTGATCCCACCGACGAGCGAGCCGACGACCGCCCTGCGATCCGAGCCCCAGGGCGGCAAGGGCCGGATCCTCGGGTGGGCCATGTGGGACTGGGGGACCCAGCCCTTCAACACCGTCATCACGACCTTCGTCTTCTCCGTCTACCTGACGAGCGAGAGCTTCGGCGCCACCAACACCACCTCGACGGCGCTGGCCATCTCGACCGCCATCTCCGGCCTGCTCGTGGCGCTGCTGGCGCCCGTGCTGGGGCAGAACTCCGACCGGTCCGGCAGGGGCGTGCGCAACCTGCGCCTGCAGACCTGGTTGCTGGCGGCCCTGTCGGCCGCGCTCTTCCTCGTCAAGCCCGAGCCGGGCTTCCTCGTGCTCGGCCTCGTCCTGCTGGGCATCGGCTCGATCGTCTCCGAGGTCGCGAGCGTCAACTACAACGCGTCCATCGAGCAGGTCGCCTCCCCGCACAATGTCGGCCGGGTCTCCGGCTTCGGCTGGGGGATGGGCTACCTCGGCGGCATCCTCGTATTGCTCCTGCTCTACTTCGTCTTCATCCAGCCCGACGTGGGCCTCTTCGGCGTCACCGGCGACGACGGGATGGACATCCGGGTCTCGATGGTCGTCTGCGGCCTGTGGACCCTGCTCTTCACCATCCCGACCTTCCTCGTGCTGCGGGATCGCCCGCGGGAGAAGGCTCCTCGCGTCGGGGTCGTCGACTCCTACAAGCTCGTCGGGGCCTCCCTTCGTCGCCTGTGGGGTCACTCCCGGCACACGGTCTACTTCCTCGGGGCCTCGGCGCTCTTCCGCGACGGGCTCGCCGGCGTCTTCGCCTTCGGCGCCGTCCTCGCCGCGGGCACCTTCGAGATGTCGGCCGGCGAGGTCATCATCTTCGGCGCCGCGGCCAACATCATCGCCGGCATCAGCACGATGCTCTTCGGCCTGCTCGACGACGTGCTCGGGCCCAAGCGGGTCATCCTCATCTCGCTCGTCGCGCTCGTGCTGCTGGGCGCCGGCGTCTTCGTCCTGCACGACGGTGGCCCGATGGTCTTCTGGACCCTGGGGCTGGCGATGACCGCCTTCGTCGGACCGGCCCAGGCCGCCTCCCGCAGCTTCCTCGCCCGGGTCATCCCCGAGGGGCAGGCGGGTGAGATCTTCGGCCTCTACGCGACGACCGGACGCGTCGTGTCGTTCCTCTCGCCGGCCGCCTTCGCGCTCTTCATCTGGATCGGCGCACGGATCACGGGGGAGTCCAACACCCAGTACTGGGGCATCCTCGGCATCGCGCTCGTCCTCGTCGCCGGGCTCGCGGTGCTCATCCCGGTCAAGACCCCGCAGCAGCAGGTCGGTCCCCAGGCGGGGTGATCGACGGGGCAGGCCCGCCGGGGCAGGTCAGCCGGCGTACTCCCAGTGCCACGGCTCCGGCAGCGCACCGCCGGCCGCGGCCCACGACGGGTGGAACCAGCCGTAGAGCGGCGCATTCTGCTGCATCCACGCGTGGGCAGGATGACCGAAGCTGTTGACGCCACCGCACAGGTCGAGGGCCTTGCCCAGGCCGTGGTTGCTCGTGCCGGGCGCCGCCGCCCAGCCGCCGCGCTGCTGCTTGGTGACGACCTGGTCGGCGTAGGAGCGGTAGGAGTCGGTGACGCAGAGCAGGTGCCCGGTGTCGCGCTGGTAGGCCTTGCTCATCGTGTTGAAGGCCGCCGCGGCAGCGGGTCGCAGGGACTCGCCCGGCGCCCCGATGAGCGGGCAGAGCGCGCTCGGCGGGACCTGGCCGTTCGGATAGGTGCCGACATTGGTGGAGCAGGGCTTGAGGCCCTCGAACTGGCTGACGTCCTGGCCGACCTTCTTCAGCGCCGAGGTGAGCCGGTCGCTCGCCCCCTGCGCCCGCCCGTCGGGCCGGCTGATCAGGGCGTTGACGACCGGGCCGGCCTCCTTGAGCTCTGCGGCGTGCTTGCGGCGAAGCTCGGCGAGCTCGTCCTTGCGCTCCTTGAGCACCTCGTCGGCACGC
Organism: Janibacter sp. CFPM2_SD2; assembly: GCF_057364645.1. Lineage (NCBI taxonomy): Bacteria > Bacillati > Actinomycetota > Actinomycetes > Micrococcales > Intrasporangiaceae > Janibacter > Janibacter sp. CFPM2_SD2. The sequence goes on along the minus strand of NZ_JBNFOF010000062.1, from coordinate 12,095 downwards.
TGCTTGGCCCGGTCGGCACGACGCTTGGCGCTGGCGGCCTTCTTGAGGGCCGAGTTCTTCTTCTTCGTCAGCGAGGACTTGGTCACCGTGTCCTTGCGGACGAGGTCGACGGTGCGGATCCGCTCGTCGGTCAGATAGCTCAGGTCGCCCGCGGACTCGCCCTTGGTCTTCGAGCTGTCGGTGAGCGTCCCGATCATCGTCATCGTGTCGCTGTAGCCGCCGGCCTGGGTGTAGGTGTCGAAAGCCCAGCTGCGCAGGTCGGCGCGTCCCTTCGCCAGCCGGTTGCGGTACTTGTCGAGCTCGCGCTGAGCGGTGTCGGCCTCCGCCTTCGCGGAGTCGTACTCGTCGCGTGCCTCCGCCTTCTTCTGCAGCAGCTTGTTGGCCTTCGTCGAGTACGACTTGAGCGACTTCACGGCCGCCGCGATGTCCTTGTTGTCCTTGACGAGGTCGGCCGTCAGCCGGTCGGCCTCGGCGATCTGCTCCTCGAGGTCGCTCGAGGAGAGCGGGGTGTCGTTGCCGTCGCCGACGGGCAGACCCTCCTCGTCGACGGACCAGGCGGTGCTCGGGCTGGAGGGGGCGCTCGTCGTGGGGGTGGGGTCGACGGGCTCCGCCGACGCCGACGACGCGGCCAGACCGGTGGTCAGACACAGCGCGACGACCGCGCTGGTCGCACCGCCGTGGCGGGGACGAGCTCGCATGGGTTCTCCTGGGAAGGGACAGACCGAGCAATCATAGGGCCGCCGGTCGTCGACGTACACGTCCCCGTGGACGCAGCGCCGGGCGAAGGGGGTGCCCTCAGTCGGTCTTCGAGCTCGCCTTCACCTTCGCCGTGGCCTTTCGCCGGCGCAGCCGCACCTGCAGCTGAGGGCCCGCCGTCCGGGTCTCGAGGTAGGGCTGCTCGTCGACGAGGGTCGACAGCTTCTGGTGGCCGAAGGTGCGCGGGTCGAAGTCGGCGTGCGCCCGGCTCAGGTGCTGCCCCACGGTGCCCAGCGTGCTCCAGCCGTCGTCGTCGGAGGTCGCGTTGATCGCCTTGGTGAGTGCGGACTGGAGGTTGATCGTCGTCTCCGGCTCGGCCTCGGCAGGGGAGGGGGCACCCCCTTCGTCCTGGGGCGGCTCGTCGTCGCGGGCCTGCTCCTGGAGCAGCTCGAGGAAGACGAACTGGTCGACCGCACGCCGCAGCGACTCCGGGGTCTTGCGCAGACCCAGCCCGTAGACCCGCTTGCCCGACTCGCGCAGCCGGGTCGCCAACCGCGTGAAGTCGGAGTCGGAGGAGACGAGCGCGAAGGCCTCGACGTTGCCCTGCCAGAGCAGGTCCATCGCATCGATGATCAGCGCGCTGTCGGTGGAGTTCTTGCCGACGGTGTAGGCGAACTGCTGGACCGGCTGGATGGCATTGCGGTGCAGCTCCGGCTTCCAGCCGCCGAGCTGGGTCGTCGTCCAGTCTCCGTAGGCCCGCTTGACGGTCGGGGTGCCGTACTTCGCGAGCTCCTCGAGCACGGCGGAGATGTGCATGGCGGAGACGTTGTCGCAGTCGATGAGAACGGCGATGCGGGTCGTCGAGCGAGGGTCGTCCATGTCGGCGACGCTACCCTCTGGCGCTCGCACGCGAAGGGGGACATACTTCCCCCGGACGACGGGCCCAGGGGAGTGTCAACGGGGGCCGGGATCCGCCACACCCACACCTCTGTCAGGAGTTCACGAATGCACCTGTCCCGCCGCACCATCGCCATCTCGTCCGCCGTCGCCGCCGCCGCGGTCGCCGCCGGTGGGGCCGTCTCCGCGGCCACCACGAGCACCCCGCCGCAGCTGTCGACCATTACCTACGTGGGCGTCTACGACACCACCTTCGCCGGCTTCCCCGGCGACACCCACCGGGTCTCCGTGCTGATGAAGCGCGGTAACACGAGCACCTTCGGCAAGAACCAGCAGAACTTCGTCAACGTCGAGTCCTTCTCCTGCACGGGTGGTGCCGTCGTGCCTCCGGCCGGCCCGGTGCCGGCCGCCTGCACGCTCGTCGCGACGACGCCGATGCGCAACACCGACGCGACGACCGCCTGGGTCTCGAGCACCGGCCGCTCCGGGTCCTTCACCGGCCGTCTCACGTCCCGCTCGGGGACCTCTCGCTCGCTGAGCAGCACCCTGAAGTTCTTCTACACCAACCCGGGCGGCGAGCACTCCTTCGGCCCGGACATGAACGTGCGCAACGGCTCCGGGGCGCGTCACGGGCCTGCTGGGCGGCAAGGCCCCGACCAGCGCCTCGGTGCTCCGTCACGACCTTCGCGCCTGAGCGTCGACGCGCCGCCCGGCCGTCGCCGGGCCGGCGAGACGTCAGGACTTCTTGGCGCCGGGTCCGGGGGATCGGCGCACGACGAGCACCGGGCACGGCGCAGTGCTCTGCACCCGCTGGGCGGTGCTGCCGATGAGGACCTTGTCCGTCAGACCTCGGCTGCCGCTCGCGACGACGATCAGCTCGATGCCCGACACCTTGGCCGCCCGGATGATCTCGGTCGACGGGGTGCCGCTGCGCACCCGGTGCGCACCGTGGTCGTCTCGGACCAGTCGTCGAACTCCGCGGCGATGACCGCGACCGCAGCCTCTGCCTCGGCCTTGAAGGAGCTCCCGGTGAGCTGCTTGGGGGCCTTGGCGTCGGCCGAGATCTCGTCGACGAAGGACACACTCGCCAGGGGCCGGGTGACGGCCAGGACGAGGATGCTCTCGACCTTGGTGGGGTCCGCGAAGGACTTGAGGTGCCGGGCGGCCCGCAGGGACTGGCGGGAGCCGTCGGTGGCGATGAGCACGTGCATGTCAGCTCTCCAGATCGGTGGTCGGGGTGCCGCCGCCGAGCAGCCGCTCGGCGATGAAGAGGACGACGCCGACGCCCAGCAGCGCGGCGCAGTAGAGGAGCGACCCGGGGTCGTCGTAGATGACGTAGCCGAGGATGAGGAAGTTGGCCACGACACCGATCGCGAGGAGTGCCCGGGGCGCTCTGAAGGTCTCGTCGGTGCGGTCGTGGCGGTCGAGCTTGACGGCGGAGACGATGACGAGCGCGTAGATCAGCAGGGTGAAGACCACCGTGACATTGGCCAGCTGGGCCAGGTCGGCGCCGGAGACGAGCAGCGCGGCGATGACGAGGACGGAGAAGAGGATCGCCAGCCATGGCACCTGACGGCTGCTGACCTTGGCGAAGGGGGCGGGCACGACGTCCTCGCGTGCCATGCCGTAGAGGATCCGCGACTCGGTGACGAGGCAGACCAGGCAGGTGTTGGTGATGGCCACCATGGCGATGATCGCGAAGATGATCGTCAGCACGGCGACCGAGATCGGCAGGATCCCGGTCTTGACGACCTCGAGCAGCGCGGCATCCGACTCAGCCAGCTGCTGGATGGGGACCGTGACGGCCGCGGTGACCGCGATGAGGACGTAGAGGACGCCGGCCGTCGCCATGCCACCGATGAGCGCCCGCGGGAAGTCGCGGCGCGGGTTGCGCGTCTCCTCGGCGAGGTTGGCGGCATTCTCGAAGCCGGTCATGGCGAAGAAGGCCAGCGCGACGCCCGCGAGCAGGCCGAGGGCGGGGTTGCTGTCGGTCGAGAACTCGGCGATCCGGCCGAGCTCGACCTTGCCCTGGACGGCCGCGACCACGCCGATGACGAGCACGATGACCAGGCCGGTGACCTCGACGAAGGTCATGAGCATGTTGGCCACGACCGACTCGGTGATCCCGATGAAGTTGATGATCGCCAGGGCGACGATGAAGGCCAGGGCGACGACGAGCGCCGGTGCCGCCTCCCACACCTCGCCGAAGTACTGGGCGAAACCGGTCGCGAGGGAGCCCGCCGCCGCATAGCTCGCCGACAGCATGCAGAAGGTGATGAAGAAGGTCAGGGTCTTGTTCTTGAAGGCCTTGTTGACGTAGAGGGCGGCCCCCGCCGCCTGCGGGTACTTCGTCACCAGCTCTGCATAGGCGAGCCCGGTGATCGTCGCGACCGTGACACCGACGGCGAAGGCGGCCCAGAAGGCGCCGCCGACCGCTCCGGCGACGAGGCCGATGAGGACGTAGATGCCGGACCCGAGGACGTCACCGAGCACGTAGAAGTAGAGGAGGCGGCCGCTGACACCTTGCTTCAGCGCGGAGTCGGCGTTGAGCTCGGACGACCCTTCGGGGTTGGCTGTGTCGACGGACATCGGCGTCCTTCCGGCCCGGGTGCGCCGCCGGTGCGGCGCGTGCGTCCCGTGATCCACGACACAACGCACGAGGCGCCGTGTCAAACGGAGGGTGGACGCAGCGTGTCGTCAGTCGTCGCCGGACGGGCGTGAGCGGGCCCGCTTGATCTCGCCCCGTCGGGACTTCGCGGCGAGCCGGCGGCGCTGCGACCCGCGGGTGGGTTTCGTGGCCCGACGCGAAGGGGGAGGGGGCGCCAGTGCCTCGCGCAGCAGCGCGGCCATCCGCTCACGTGCGGCGCTGCGGTTGCGTCTCTGGGCTCGGTGCTCCGACGCGTCGACGGTGAGGGTCGTGCCCACGAGCCGGGGCGCCAGGCGGGCCAGCAACCGCTCCCGCTGACGGTCGGTGAGCGAGGTCGTCGTGGCGAGGTCGAGGGAGAGCTGCACGCGGGAGTCGGTCGTGTTGACCCCCTGGCCGCCGGGTCCGCTGGCCCGGCTGAACTGCTCGGTGAGCTCGCCGGCAGGCACGACGAGCCCGCCGGGGATCCCGGGCCCCGAGGGCACGCGCAGCTCGCTCATGACGTCAGGGTCTCACCCGACAGTGCGCCCCGCCCCGCCACCGGCCGCCACGAGGCGCTGGCTGTGCTGCTGCTCCGGCAGGTCCCGCTCGAGCTCACGCACGAGCGGGATGACCTCACGGCCGAAGCGCTCGACCTCCTCGCGCACGTGGAGGAATCCCGTGAGGACGAGGTCGATCCCGACCTTCTTGTACTCGACGATCCGCTCGGCCACCTGCTCGGGCGTCCCGATGAGCCCGGTGCGGAAGCCGTCGTTGTACTGCACGAGGTCCTTGAACTCGCTGTCGGCCCACATCCCCATCTTGTCCGCGGTGGACGCTCCTGCCTGCTTGACCGCCTCGCCGAAGTCGTTGACCTTGTCGGTGTTCGCCTTGGCGATGATCTCGTCGACGACCGCGACGGCCTCGGCCTCGCTGTCGCGCACGACGGCGAAACCGTTGATGCCGAAGCGGACCCGGCGGCCGTGGAGGGCCGACTGCTCGCGGACGGCCTGCACCTGCTCGGCGGCACCCTCGAGCGTCTTGCCGTTCATGAAGTACCAGTCGGACAGACGCCCGGCCATGGCCTGCGCCGACGTGGAGTTGCCGCCCTGGAAGATCTCCGGGTTGGTGTCGGGCGCCGGACGGAAGGTGACGTCGCGGGTGCGGTAGAAGTCGCCGCGGTAGGTGAACTCCTCCTCGTCCCACAGGCCGCGCAGGACCTCGATGAACTCCTCGGCGCGGCGGTAGCGCTCCTCGTGGTCGAGCCAGGCCAGGCCGAGGTCGGTGTCCTCCTTCTTGAACACCCGGAGACGATGTTGAGCGCCAACCGGTTGCCGGAGGTGGACTGCGCCGTCGCGGCCAGCTTCGCGAGGATGTGCGGCGGCCACTGACCGGGGTGGACGGCGGCGATGACCTTGAGCCGCTCGGTGGCCCCGAGGAGGGCGAGGGAGAAGGCCACCGACTCCTGCTGGGCGTCGGCGCCGTAGGAGGCGAGGTAGCGCACCTGCGTCAGGGCGTAGTCGTAGCCGACCTGCTCGGCCGTGCGCGCCGTGTCGATGTTGTAGGCGGGGGAGTGGTCGGTGCGCTGCTCGATGTCGGAGACGACGAGGCCGCCGGACACGTTGGGGACCCAGTAGGCGAAGCTCACGGCGTCGGGGCTGGTCACGATGGCTCCTTCGGTCGACTGCGGATTAGTCCTACCAAATAAGAAGGAGTTCGATCACCCAAAGGTGTCTCGGTTCGTGGTCAGGCGAGGATCCAGGAGATCGTCTGGTTGTGCGGCGTGGGCACCCCGTGCCGCCTGCCGATCTCGACCACGCGATCGGCGAAGAGGGCCACCTCGGTGGGGCGGCCGGCGAGCACGTCCTGGAGCATCGACGTGCGCCCCTCGCCGGGCAGGCCGGCGAGGACCTGGTCCCACCGCTCGCAGTCGGCCTCGCCGAGCGGCACGCCCTCGGGCCCGGAGACGGCGATGACCTCGTCACGCAGGGCGAGCATGAGCGAGCGGGCCGGACCCTCGACCGTGAAGTCCGCGTAGGGCCGGCGCAGCACGGCAGAGGCCTGGTTGATGCAGGTGTTGACCATGAACTTCCACCACATCTCGTGGCGCATGTCCGCCGGTGTCTCCCACCGCAGGCCGGCACGGTCGAGCGCGTCGGTGACGGCGTGGACACGATCGGTCGACGCCAGGCCGGGCGCCGTGCCGAGGGTCAGCTGGCCGGGGGAGAGGTAGGTGACCTCACGCCCTTCGCGGCCTGCCGCCATGCCGAGGGCGATGCACAGCAGCACGCTCTCCGCGCCGAACCGCCCGGCGAGGACCTCCTCGCTGTCCAAGCCGTTGAGCACGGAGACGAGTGTGGTCTGCGGCCCGACGAAGGGGGTGACGTCGTCCATCGCAGCCGCCAGGTCGTGGTGCTTGACCGCCACGACCACGAGGTCGACCGGCTGCGGAGCGTCACTGCCGGGATCGAGGACGGACGCCTGCAGCGGGGCGCCGTTGACGCTCAGACCTTCGGTGCGCAGGCGTCCGGCCCGCTCACCCGAGGCGACCAGGGAGGTGCCCAGACCCCCTTCGACGAAGTGCGCGGCGTACATGGCGCCCATGGCACCTGCCCCGACGACGGCGACGGACTCGATGGCCTGGCTCATGGCCGCAGGCTATCGAGGCGCCCGACGATCCCGACCACGGCGAGGCATGCCGTCGTGGCTGCGACGAGCGCCAGACCGCCGAGGTGGTGCGCGCTGCAGGCCGCGACGAGACCGAAGGCGGCCGCTCCGAGCGAACCACGGACCACCCCGCTGAGGAGGTCCTGCACGGCACGCGCTCCGCGTCGCCCGTGGGTGGACGGGGAGAGCACGAGCGCAACGAGCGGGGCGGCCGCCAGCGCCCCGGCGAGGCCCGAGCCCAGGGTCTCGACGGTCGCGGTCAGCGCGATGACGAGAGCGGAGCCGATCGCGACGCGGACGACGAGATCGTGCCGTGCACTCCGCCCGGGCCGGCCATCGTGACCGGCTCGGCACGGGGCCACCGGGCCAGCGCCGCCAGGGCCACGAGCACGTGGAGTGCGGCCGTCACGAGGACTCCCTGCGGGAACGTCCGCACCAGGGCGACGCCGACGACCCAGGCGACGACGGTCATGGCGAGGGCGACGGCGGGGGAGTGGCGTGGGGCCGCGGTCGCATAGGTGACGCACATGGCGACGACCGCGACCTGGCCACCGAGCATGCCCAGGGCGCCGTGGGTGAGTGCCTCGGGGCCGTGCGACAGGTGGAGCAGGCCCAGGAAGGTGCCGGAGGTGAGGGGGAGTCCGACGACGAGGCCCCCGAGGCGATCACCGAGACGGCCTTGCGCGAGGCTCGCGACGGCGATGACGAGGGGCGGGAGGAGCAGACGGAGCGCGATGGTTTCCACGTGGCACCACCCTTGTCGGACGGCGACCGTGGATGGCGCGGGTTGTGGCCCTGGCGCGCGGATCTGACCGTGATGATCGCGGCTAGGGCCTGGAATGGTCGATGATGTCACGGTGAGTCCACTCGATCGCCTCGACCGCCAGATCCTCGGCCATCTCGTGCGCGACGGCCGCGCCACCTATCAGGAGCTCTCTCGGGAGGTGCGCCTGTCGGCGAGCTCGGTCGCGGAGCGGGTGCGCCACCTGCGCGCGTCCGGCGTCATCCGTGGCTACCGCGCCGAGCTCGATGCGGCTGCCCTGGGTCGGCCGCTGACGATGGTCAGCGAGGTGCGGCTGCGCGAGTCCACGGTCCGCAGGGAGTTTGCCGCCAGCCTCGCGGCCATCCCGCAGATCGTCGCCGGGTCGCGCCTGACCGGCGACTACGACTACGAGCTGCGCCTGGCCTGCCGGGACGCGGAGGAGTTCGAGTCGATCGTCGACCGGTTGCGCGCCGACCACGGCGTCGTCGCCATCCGGTCGCGCATGGTGCTGCACGACCTCGAGATCGACCCCGGGGGACTCGCCGGGCTCGACTAGGGGTGGAAAGTCCGTTGCGGCACCCGACCGCCCGCCCTAGCGTCGGTGGATGAGCTGCGAGCTGAGGTCCTTGTCCTTCGACGTGCGTGACCCGGCCGCGCTGGCCGCCTTCTGGGCGCGGGTCCTCGGCAGGGACGTGGGGGAGTCCGGCACCGAGCTGCTCCCGGCGGGCCCGAGCGACGTCGCGATCCGCTTCTGCCGACGTGACGACGTGCGACAAGGGCTTGGCCGGGCTCACTTCGACCTGACGAGCGCCACTGCGGCAGAGCAGGACTCGACCGTCGCGCTGGCTCTCGACCTCGGTGCCTCGCACATCGATGTCGGGCAGCTCCCGGAGGAGGGGCACGTCGTGCTCGCCGACCCCGAGGGCAACGAGTTCTGCGTCATCGAGGCGGGCAACGGCTTCCTCGCCGACACCGCCCGCATCGGGGCACTGTCGTGCGACGGCACGCGCGCGGTCGGCCTCTTCTGGAGCGAGTCCCTGGCGTGGCCGCTCGTCTGGGACGAAGGGGAGGAGACCGCCGTCCAGTCCCCGTCGGGTGGCACGAAGATCGCCTGGGGCGGCCCGCCCGTCGCGGCCAAGGACGGACTCGAGAAGCTCCGACTCGACCTCGTGCCGGCGCCCGGGTCGACCCAGGCGGACGAGGTCGACCGGCTCGTCGTCCTAGGTGCCCGAAGGCTGGATCTCGAGCTCGAGCCGGGCGAGGTGGTCCTGGCGGACCCGGACGGCAACGAGTTCTCCGTCGTCGCGCAGGGGAGCGAGGGCGATGCCCGGGGATAGCGTGGGCTCGTGATCACCTCGGGCCTCGTCAACGTCTTCACCCACGACGTGCTCCGGGCGCTGGAGTTCTACGGCGGGCGGCTGGGGCTCACGGAGACCTTCCGGACGCCCACCGACGGCGTGCCCGAGCACGCGGAGCTCTCCGCAGGGGGCTTCGTCGTGGCGATCAGCAGCGCCGAGGCCGCGCGCCGCGTCCATGGCCTCGATCCGCAGGTCGGCAGCCCCGCGATGAGCCTCGTCTTCTGGGTGGATGACGTGGACGCGACCTACCGCGATCTCGAGTCCCACGGGGTCGTCGGTCACACGGAGCCCCACGACACGGGCAACGACAACCGCAATGCCGTGGTTCTGGACCCCGACGGCACGCTCGTCGAGCTCGTGACCAAGCGCGGATGACGAGCGCCGACGGCCTACGGTGAGGCCATGCGCCTGACCGCGGCCGTGCGCGCCTCCGCACGCGACCCACTCCTGCACGTCGCCAAGACCGCCCTGGCGACGATCGTCGCGTGGATCGTCTGCGACCTCGTGATCCCGGACGGTCCGCCGCCGGTCTTCGGGGCGATCGCCGCGATGCTCGTCGTCCAGCCGAGTCTCAACCAGTCCCTGACGAAGGGGGTCGAGCGCAGCGTCGGCGTGGTGGCCGGGGTCCTGCTGGCGACCGGCATGGGTGTCGTGCTCGGCACGGCGTCATGGGTCGTGATGCTGGCCGTGAGCGCGGCACTCGTGCTGTCGTGGGCGCTGCGGCTGACGACCGGGTCGGGCATCCAGATCGCGATCAGCGCACTGCTCGTCCTCACCCTCGGCGCGTCGACGCCGGACTACGCCACGATCCGCATCGTCGAGACGATGATCGGTGCCGTCATCGGCATCGTCGTGCACCTGATGCTCGTCCCGCCGGTCGCGCTGGCGCCGGCTCGTACGGCGCTCGACCTGCTGGGGGAGGAGACGGCAGAAGCCCTCGAACGCCTGGCCGATGCGCTCGTCTCCCGCAAGACCCGACCCGGCCGCCTGCTGCTGCTCCATGACGCCCGGCGGCTGCACCCCCTTCGTGACGAGGCGACGGAGGCCATCGACGCGGCCGAGGACTCGCTGCTGCTCAACCCGCGCGCAGCGCGCTACCGCGGTGAGCTCGCGGCGCTGCGCGACACGCTCGACATGCTCGCCAAGGTCGGCACGCAGGTGCGGGGGATGACCCGGGCCTACGTCGACCACTACGACGAGGGCGTCCGGCAGGAGCCGCTGGTCGCCGGCATCTCCGAGGAGCTGGAGCGCGCCGCGCACGACACCCGGATGAAGCTGCGGCTGGCCGTGCCGACCACGTCGGCGGACGCGCTCGAGGACACGGCGCCCGCGCTGACCGAGCCGCTCGACACGAGCGCACCGCAGGGCATGCGATGGGTGCTCGTCGGCTCGCTCATGGAGGACCTGCGGCGCATCCGGCACGAGCTGGGTGCCGACGGGCGTGGGGGGCAGGGTTCGACGTCCGGTCATGACTGAACTGACATAATGTGGATTATCGGCGTTATGTCGTCTCCGGTGTCGTGAGCGGTTCTCAGGCGTAGATTTCCTTCACCGGCACACCACGCAAGGAGCCTCATGAGCCAAGTCGTCGACTTCACGCACGTGTCCACCGAGGGCCTCGAGAGCTCGCCGGTCGCCGACGCCCTCGCCGGGCTGCGTGCCAACGAGGCGCGCTACTTCAAGAACAAGTACGACCACACCTTCGCCGTCGACGATGCGGCCGACGTGCCCGAGGTCATCGACCGGGTCTCTCGCATCCTCGAGGACGAGCGCGGCATCGTCATCGCCGCTCGGCCGCTGCAGGCCACCGTCGTCGAGGTGGACGGCATCCACTGGACGCACGTCTTCTACGAGTCCGGCCTCGCGATCAACGTGCTGTGGACCCTCGAGGACGGCGGCAAGCGTGCCGTCGGCTTCAAGCTGTCCGACGGCATGGAGGTCCCCGAGGAGCTGTCCGCCTTCAAGTTCGCCCGCCAGAAGTCGAAGCTCGCCGGGACGATCCGCGGCAGCTACTTCGTCATCAAGGGCGACTACCCGGTGTGACCGGCGAGCCTCCCCCTTGGAGCGTGACCGCGAGAACGTGCCAGACGTTATGTCAGAAGCGTCCCGGGTGGGCACGGACGAGGTGCCGGGTCGAATGCAACGTGGCCTCGTGGCGCTCGACCGTCAAGTCCGGGACCCACCAGACGCAGGGTGCCGCGAGGTCACCAGGTCGAAGGATCGATCCTCGAAGGGCAGGCGTCGGACAGGGCGCCGACGACCTCGGCACCACGCGGCCCCAGACGGGCACGTGCCGGACCGCGTTGGGTGGCCAGGCCTCGGTGACGACCATGCGCGAAGGGAGGTCAGCGGCCTCGTCGACCACCTCTCCCCCGCCGGTGTCGATGTCCAGTGCGGCGCCGGCATCAGCCAGCGCAGCCTCGATCAATCTGACATAACTCGATGGTGGGCGCTCCTCGGTCGTCCGCCCGTCGAGCCAAGCGAATCCCCAGCCCGTGACGTCGGCGGCGGCCGCTGCGGCGACGAGGTCGTCGACGGAGCGCACCGGCCGGATCAGTAGCCGTCAGGCGTGAAGTCGACCTGCGTCGGCGGCGCCAGCGCCTCCTTGGACACCTTGCGCCGCGCGGCCGTGTAGAGGTTCATGACGGCCTCGGGGTCGTGCGCTCGACCCTGGGTGATGGCGGTGAGGATGCCGGCGGCCTCGGCCTCCATCGTGCGTCCGTGGCTGCGGGCCACCTCGCTGAGACGAGTCTCGACGTCGGAGCCCAGGTCGTGGATCTCGAATGTAATCTGGATCACATCCCTTCGTCCACCAAGGTACCGCTGGCCCTCCTGCACGTCACGCGTAGCGCCACGCACGGGTGTCGCGTCGTCAGTGACCGTCCACGTCGAAGACCGACCAGCAGATGTCGTTGCGCCCTGCCATGTCTTCGAGGACCAGCTCGCGGACCGCGTGAGGGAGACGCTCGCGCTGCCACGCAGCCTCCACCCGGCGGGCCTGCTCGCCCCCGTCGTCGGGTGCCGCCGCCACGGTCGCCTTGATCGCGTAGGCGGCCGCCCCGAGGTCGTGCTCGGCGACGTGGCCGAACAC
>NZ_JBNFOF010000061.1:0-15331 GCF_057364645.1 Janibacter sp. CFPM2_SD2 | reverse complement strand
ACCTCGTCGGCGCGACGATCACCCTCATCGGCGTCGCCTTCCTGCTCGCCCTGGCCATCCAGATGGGCTTCTTCGGCCCGGTCGCCCGGGTGACGAGCGGCGCTCTGCTCGCCATGGGCCTCGTGGGCGCCGCCGCGCTCGTGCGCCGCCGCGAGGCCGGCACCGTCGGTGCCCTCGGCCTCGCCGCGACCGGCATCGCGACCGCCTACCTCGACGTCCTCGCCGTCACCCGCATCTACGACTGGGTGCCGCTCGCCGGGGGCATGGTCATCGCCGGCCTCATCGCGCTCGGCGGCGTGCTGCTCGCCCGGGCCTGGGACAGCCAGCTGCTCGCCGTCGTCGCCGTGCTCGGGGTGGCTCTCATGGCTCCCTTCGTCGGCCTCGAGCACGCCCGGCTCACCGGGGCCTTCCTCTTCGTCCTCACCATCGCGACCTGGCCGGCCCAGGTCGGTCGCCGCTGGTGGGCCCTCGAGCTGGCCCGGGTCGTGCCGACCGGTCTCTTCCTCGCCGCCCTCGCGCTGGCCCAGGAGCGCACGGCCGTGCCGGTCGCTCCTCGCGCTCCGGCCTCGCCGTCCTCGTCGTCGGCAGACCGTCGCCGGGACCCGCAGCGAGCGGCTCCCGCTGCAGCTCGGCGCCCTCGTGCCCGTCGGGGTCATGCCGGTGTGGAGCGCCGGCGTCGCCGCACCTGACCGCTGGGTCGGCACCGCACTCCTCGTCGTCGCCACCTGCCTGCTGCTGCTCGCCGCCGGCCTCGTCGTCCACCGCGAGGGCACCGCACTCCAGCACCGGGTGCCCGAGATCGCGCTCGCGGCGCGGCGTCACGTCGCTGACCGCGGCCCCGCGCGCGTCGACGGCGGCAGCCTCGCGATCGTCGCGATCGTCGGCGTGGCCCTCGTCTGGGCCGTCGCGGCCCTCGTGCTGCGGCAGCTGTCGGTGCTGCTCGTCGCGTGGGGGCTGGGCGTCATCGCCCTCCTCGGGTCGCTCGCCCTCCTGCCCTATGTCGTCCTGCGCAGCCAGGCGGGCGACGTCGGGCCCCGCCACCTCGTGACGGCGGTGCTGCTCGTGGCCCTGCTCGTCGTGACCGCCCGGGCCAGCGACCGGATCATCCCGGCGACGGCTCCGGTGTTCTCGCGGGCGCTGCTCGCACTGGCCGTGGTGTCCACCGGCGGCGCGGTCGTCGTCAGCGGTGTCCTCCTCGGCCAGCTGCTCGACGACCCGCGCGCGGCTTCACCGCAGGCCAGGCCGGCGCCACCGTCGTCTGGATGGCCGCGGCCGCGCTGCTGCTCCTGCGGGGGCTGCGCGGCTCGACGATCGCCGTCCCCGCCGGGCTGACACTCGCCGCCGCGAGCGTGGTCAAGCTGCTGCTCTTCGACCTCGCCTTCCTCGGCGGCCTCGCCCGGGTCGTCTCCTTCATCGTCGCCGGCCTGCTGCTGCTCGGCATGGGCGCCGGCTATGCCCAGGCCCTCGAGCGCTCGCGCCGCGAGGGCACCGACCGGACCCCGCCCGGCCCGCCGCCGGGGCCTGTGGATAACCCCACGGCGCCGACGCCCATCCCGCCTACGGTCTGAAGGACACCCGGGCGAGGGGCCCGGTGACCGCAACCAGAAGGGGAACCACCATGGCCAGCTTCACCGTCGACACCGCACAGGTCGCGAGCAGCGCGTCCGACGTCTCCCGGATCTCCGAGGACGTCGAGACGACCGTCGCGAGCATGATGAGCCGGCTGATCTCGCTGCAGAACGAGTGGCAGGGCGAGGCCTCCTCGTCCTTCCAGGACCTCATCAACGACTGGCGGGCCACGCAGCGCACGGTCAAGGACAGCCTCGACGAGATCGGTCGGGTCCTCGGCGAGGCGGGCCGCACCTACGACGACACCGAGAGCTCGGTCAAGAGCACGATGCGCCCCGGCCGCTGACCGTCGCGACACCCCGCACCACGACGAAAGGGGGCGGCACCCGTCGCCGGGTGCCGCCCCCTTCGCCCGTGGTCACTCCGTGCTGATCGCCCGCAGGATGTCCATCCGCGAGGCCCGGCGGGCCGGCAGCAGCGCGGCGAGCACCCCGATGATGCCGGCGAGGCCGACGAAGACGAGCATCTGCACCCACGGGATCGCCAGCTCGGTGATGCCGTCGTCGACGAGAGCCCGCTGGATCGCGACCCCCGCGATGACCCCGAGGACGATGCCCAGGAGGGCGCCGAGCAGGGCGATCGTCACCGACTCGAGCGTGATCATCCGCCGCAGCTGGCGGCGGGAGAGGCCGACGGCACGCAGCAGCCCGACCTCGCGGGTGCGCTCCATGACCGACAGGCCGAGGGTGTTGACGATGCCGAGCACCGCGATGACGATCGCCAGCCCGAGGAGGGCGTAGATCAGGTAGAGCAGCTGGTTGATGCTCGCCCGCTGCTCGTCGGCATAGCCGGCCTGGTCCTTGAGCGTCACGAGCGGCTGCTTGTCGACGATCTGCTCGATGTCGGACTCGACCTGCGCCTTGTCCGCCCCGGAGTCGAGGAAGATGAAGGCCCAGTTGTCGGCGGCGGAGCCGTTCATGGCCTCGACGGTGTCGACGGACATGAGGACCTCGGGCGAGCCGATGGCCTGGATCTCGTCGTAGAAGCCGACGACCGTCAGTTCCTTGGTGCTCGAGCCCATCGTCACCTCGACGGTGTCGCCGACGGAGCGGCCACCCTCGTGCTTCGTCGAGAGCATGACGGAGTCCTCGTCGAGGTCGGCGGTGCCGCTCGTCGGCTCGATCTGCTCGACGTCGGCGAAGCTGCGAGGGTCGATCGCCGTCACGTAGAGCTGCCCCCCGTCGACCTGGGCGCTGCTGAAGCGGACCGGGGAGACCTCGCGGACCCCGTCGACCTTCGCCACCCGGTCGGCGACCGTCGAGGAGAAGGGTTGCCCGACGGCATTGCTGAGGATGTAGTCGGCCCGGAAGGTTTCCTCGATCTGCTTGTCGACGCTCGCCGTCGTGCTCGACGCGACGACCCCCATGAGGGCCACCAGCGTCATACCGATCATCAGCGCCGACGCGGTGGCCGCGGTGCGGCCGGGGTTGCGCACGGAGTTCTGCTCCGCCATCCGGCCGACGCTGCCGAAGACCGCGCGGTAGACCCCGCCCAGGCCCGCGATCACCGGCCGACCGACGAAGGGAGCGAGGAAGGCCGTGCCGAGGACGAGGCCGACGATGCCGCCACCGATCCACCACAGCTCGCGGCTGTCGGCGACGAAGAGCCCGTAGAGGAAGGCGACGACACCGAGGACGAGCACCCCCACCTCAAGGCCCCGGCGGACCGGATGGTGCCCGATGCCGGTGTCGATGGAGTCGCGCATCGCCGCGACGGGCGGGACGGACCCGGCCCGTCGGGCGGGCACCCACGCGGCGACCATCGTGACGAGGATGCCGACGACATAGGCGGCGATGACCGTGCGCGGCGCGAAGACGAGCCCGCTGCCCGACAGGTCGAGGCCGATCGTCGCGAAGAGGGCCTTGATGCCCATGGCGAGCACGACGCCGAGCAGGAGCCCGAGGGTGGCGCCGACGAGCCCGATGATGAAGGCCTCGAGGAGCACTCCGCGCACGATCTGCCGGCGCGAGGCACCGATGGCCCGCAGCAGGGCCAGCTCACGGCCGCGCTGGGCGACGAGGATGCTGAAGGTGTTGATGATGAGGAAGGAGCCGACGAAGAGCGCGATCCCGGCGAAGACGAGCAGGAAGGTCGTGATGAACCCGAGCGCCTGCTGCACGTCGTTCTGGTTCTCCTCCGCGAGGCCCTTGCCGGTCCAGCCCTTGTAGCCCTCGGGGACGAGCGGCTCGGCCTGGGTGAGCAGCTCCTGCTGGCTCACGCCGTCCTTCGCCGTGACCCACACGGAGGAGTACTCGTCCTTGCCGTCCATGAAGTACTGCTGCATGGTCTTCGTGTCGAAGATGACGACCGAGGCGCCGGCCATCCCCCCTTCGCCGAAGGTCATCGTGCCGACGAGCTCGGCCTTGATCTCAGGGGTGTCACCGGTGGTGACGAGGGAGATGTCGTCGCCGACCTCGTAGCCGGCCCGCTCCGCGGTCGCGGTGTCGACCATGACCTCGCCGTCGCGCTCGGGGGCCCGGCCGTCGTCGATGACGATGGGGTTCTTGCCGAGCTGGTTGGGCGCTTCGGAGTAGTTGAAGGACAGCGCCGGGGCACCCTGGCCGCCGACGACCTTGCCGTTCTTGCCCACGACGAAGACGCCGATCGCGTCGACCGAGCCGTCGGCGCGCTCGGCACCGGGCAGCTGGGCGAACTTCTCGACGTCGGCAGCCGTGACCCGGCCGCCGCCGGAGCCGCCGTAGTCGTCGGTTTGCTCGGGCTGGACGACGACGTCACCGACGGTGCCGTCCATGATCCCGTCGAAGGTGCGACCGAGAGTGTCGGTGAAGATGAGCGACCCGGCGACGAAGGCCGTCCCGAGGACGATCGCCATGGCGCTCATCAGCAGGCGCGCCTTGCGCGCCAGCAGACTCTTGAAGGTGGCCTTGAGCATCAGTGGGCCCCGGCGCTCAGCGCGACCATCCGCTCGAGGACGGTCTCGCGCTCCGGCTCCCACAGCTCGTCGACGATGCGACCGTCGGCGAGGAAGAGCACCCGGTCGGTGTGGCTCGCGGCGACCGGGTCGTGCGTCACCATGACGATCGTCTGGTCGAAGTCGTCGACGCTGCGCCGCAGGAAGCCGAGCACCTCGGCACCCGAGGTGGAGTCGAGGTTGCCGGTCGGCTCGTCGGCGAAGATGATCTCGGGCTTCGACACCAGGGCGCGGGCGCACGCGACGCGCTGCTGCTGACCGCCGGAGAGCTCGTTGGGCCGGTGGCCGAGCCGGTTGCGCAGGCCGACCGTCTCGATGACGAGGTCGAACCACTGCGGGTCGGCCTTGCGGCCGGCGATGGCGAGCGGCAGGAGGATGTTCTCCTCCGCGGTCAGCGTCGGCACGAGGTTGAAGGCCTGGAAGATGAAGCCGATCCGGTCGCGGCGCAGCCGCGTGAGGTCCTTCTCCTTGAGCCGGGTGATGTCGGTGTCGCCGATGAGGGCACGCCCGCCGCTCACCGCGTCGAGACCCGCGAGGCAGTGCATGAGCGTCGACTTGCCGGAGCCGGAGGGCCCCATGATCGCCGTGAACTGCCCAGCCCCGATGTCGAGGTCGATCCCGTCGAGCGCAGCGACCTGCGCCTCTCCCTTGCCGTAGACCTTGCGAAGGTCGTGCGTGCTGGCGGCAACCTGCGTGCCCATGTCCCCTGCTCTCGTCCGTCGTGGATGTCCGCGGACCAATCTAGGGTCGGGCTCGGCGACCGGTCACTGGGGTATCCCCCCGGTGCCGGGCGCGGGCCCGCCTCAGATCTCGACGGTGGAGACCACCCGCAGGCGCGGGTGGGCGTCGTCGCCGTCGACGACGTCACCGGTGACCCAGCGCATCGTCAGCCGACCGTCCTGCACCTGGGCCATCGCGAGGTTGTTGTCGAACCACGGTCCCTCGGTGAGCTCCCACGGGTAGCGCAGCTCGGGCACGCCGTCGGTCCGGGCCGCGAGCCAGCGCATCGGGCGGACGAGCCCCTTGGCCATCTGCGACATGAGCACGCGCAGCGCGCGCGGCATGGGGTTGCGGATCGGGCTGCACACCGCCTGCACGATGCGGCTGCGCGCGCCGTGGCTCGCCGGGTCGCTCACCTCGGCGACGTAGGAGTGGTGGACGTCGCCGGAGAGGAAGGTGATCGTGCCGGGCGCGGTGCCGCGCTCGCCGCGGGCGACCGACATGACGAGGTCGAAGACCTCGGTGAAGCCGGACTGGAAGGCACCCCAGTGCTCGAGGTCGACGACCTGGCGCAGGGCCTCGGTCGCGCGGTGCACCGGCTGCGACCGGTCCGGTCCGGCGAAGGACTCGCTGATCGCCTCGGCATCGTGGAGACCGGGCGGCAGGAGGAAGGGTAGCGAGGTGCCGACGAAGAGGTGGTCGAGGTCGCCGGTCATCTGCTCGTCGAGCCAGGCGAGCTCGTCGTCGTCGAGCATCGAGCGCCGCTCCGGCTCGAGCACCCGCGCGGCCCGCGAGTCGAGCATGATCAGCCGCGAGCCGCCGAGGGCCCGGGTGTAGCTCCAGCGGTAGGTCTCCGGCTCACGGTCGACCCGTTCCGCGAGGGCACGAAGGGGGACGGTCAGGTCGACCTCGCCCGGTCCGGCACCATCGAGCCGGGCCCAGATCTCGTCCTGCGCCAGCTCCTCCGGCGCGAGGTTGCCGATGTGCTGGTGCACCCAGTAGCTCGTCAGGCCGGCGACGAGGCGCTCGTGCCACCACGGGGTCCGGTTGATCTCCTGCTGCCACGACCACGAGGTGTTCCAGTCGTCGCGGATGTCGTGGTCGTCGAAGATCATCGCGCTCGGCACGACCGAGAGGACCCACCGGATCGCCGGGTCGCTCCACGCCAGCTGGTAGAGGTGCGCGTACTCCGCGTAGTCCTTGATCTCCTCGCCGGGCGGCTCCTCGATGTCGCGCCGCGAGGCGATGAAGTCGTGCATCTCCGGGCTCGTCTCGTCGGCGTAGACCTGGTCGCCGAGGAGGGCGAGGACGTCGGGTCGGTGGGACTCCCCCTTCGCCAGGGACAGGGCGAAGGTGCGCAGCGCGTCGACCCCGTGGCTCGCGTGGTGCTCCGCGTCGTGCGGGACGCTCGTGCGGCAGGAGCCAAAGGCGAGCAGCGTCGGACGCGTGTGATCGAGCGTCGCGATGCTCGATGGCGGCAGGTCGGAGCCGGCCGGCGGCCACACCTGCTCGTCGTCGACGCTCACCGCGTAGTCGTAGGTGCGGCCGGGCTCGAGGCCGTCGAGCAGGACGAGGGCGTAGTGGTGGCCCTCGACGACGAAGCTCGCGGCGTGCCACGCGCGGCCGTCGGCCGCGACGGTCACCCGCGCGGGGGCGGCGGTCTCCACCCAGACGGAGGCGTCTCGCTCACCGACGAAGCGCAGGAGGGGACCGAGGACGAGGGGGCTGGTGCTGGTCATCGCCGGCCATCTTCTCCCGTCCACCTGTGAGCACGCCGAAGGGCGGCCCCCCGGTGACCGGGGAACCGCCCTTCGCGCGTGGTGCAGGTGGTGCGGGGTGGGCTCAGAAGCCCATGCCGCCCATGCCACCCATGTCGTCGCCACCGGGCATGGCCGGGGCGGCCTTCTCCGGCTTGTCGGCGACGACGGCCTCGGTGGTGAGGAAGAGCGCCGCGATGGAGGCGGCGTTCTGCAGCGCGCTGCGCGTGACCTTGGCCGGGTCGATGATGCCCTGGGCGATCATGTCGACGTACTCACCGGTCGCGGCGTTGAGGCCCTCGCCCGCGGGCAGGTTCTCGACCTTCTCGGTGACGACGCCGCCGTTGAGGCCGGCGTTGGCCGCGATCTGCTTGAGCGGCGCACCCGCGGCGACGCGCACGATGTTGGCACCGGTCGCCTCGTCGCCCTCGAGCGAGAGCTTGTCGAAGGCGGCCTTGGTCGCCTGCAGGAGCGCGACGCCACCACCGGCGACGATGCCCTCCTCGACGGCAGCCTTGGCGTTGCGCACGGCGTCCTCGATGCGGTGCTTGCGCTCCTTGAGCTCGACCTCGGTGGCCGCACCGCGCGGATGACGGCGACGCCGCCGGCGAGCTTGGCGAGGCGCTCCTGGAGCTTCTCGCGGTCGTAGTCCGAGTCGGAGTTCTCGATCTCGGCCTTGATCTGGTTGACCCGGCCGGCGATCTGGTCCTGGTCGCCCGCGCCCTCGACGATGGTCGTCTCATCCTTGGTGACGACGACCTTGCGAGCGCGGCCGAGCAGGTCGAGCTCGGCGGTCTCGAGGGAGAGGCCGACCTCCTCGGAGATGACCTGGCCACCGGTGAGGATGGCGATGTCGGCGAGCATGGCCTTGCGGCGGTCACCGAAGCCCGGAGCCTTGACGGCGACGGACTTGAAGGTGCCCTTGAGCTTGTTGACGACGAGCGTCGACAGGGCCTCGCCCTCGAGGTCCTCGGCGATGATCAGCAGCGGCTTGCCGGCCTGCATGACCTTCTCGAGGACGGGCAGCAGGTCCTTGATCGAGCCGATCTTGGAGTTGGCGATGAGGACGTAGGGGTCCTCGAGCACGGTCTCCATGCGCTCGGTGTCGGTGACGAAGTAGCCGGAGATGTAGCCCTTGTCGAAGCGCATGCCCTCGGTGAGCTCGAGCTCGAGCCCGAAGGTGTTGCTCTCCTCGACGGTGATGACGCCTTCCTTGCCGACCTTGTCCATGGCCTCGGCGATCTTGGCGCCGATCTCCTGGTCAGCGGCGGAGATGGAGGCCGTGGCAGCGATCTGCTCCTTGGTCTCGATCTCCTTGGCCATCGCGAGCAGCTCGTTGGAAACTGCAGCGACGGCGGCCTCAATACCGCGCTTGAGGGCCATCGGGTTGGCGCCGGCCGCGACATTGCGCAGGCCCTCGCGCACGAGTGCCTGGGCGAGGACGGTCGCCGTCGTCGTGCCGTCACCGGCGACGTCGTCGGTCTTCTTGGCGACCTCCTTGACGAGCTCGGCCCCGATCTTCTCGTAGGGGTCGTCGAGCTCGATCTCCTTGGCGATGGACACGCCGTCGTTGGTGATCGTGGGGGCGCCCCACTTCTTCTCCAGGACGACATTGCGGCCCTTGGGGCCGAGGGTGACCTTGACGGCGTCGGCGAGGGTGTTCATACCCCGCTCGAGGCCGCGACGGGCCTCCTCGTCAAAAGCAATGAGCTTTGCCATTCGGGTGGTTCCTCCACGCGAATCGAAGGGTGCGACCGGGGGTGCCCGCGACGGACGGAGTGCGACCACCCGGCTCACGTCACCGTGCGATCGCGCCCCTCACCTGACCGGTCAGGACTGTCACTCTCACGAGGAGAGTGCTAAGGCCCATTATTGGCACTCTCCCCCTGCGAGTGCAAACGATCCTCCCCTTCGCCCCCGCCGCCTTGGCACAGTGGAGCCATGAGCGATCTCGACTGGAGCACGCCCACCGGCCTCGCGGCGATCAAGGCCCACCTCGCCGAGCGCATCGACGGCTGGACCCCGCCGGTTGCCTGGGCCGTCGGCATCACGCCGGCGAGCAGCGACCCGGAGGTGCAGTTCCCCCACGTCAACCTCCCCGGGGGCAGCCACGGCCTGGCCGCCGTCGTGCTCGCATCGGTGCTGCGCCACGACGGCAGCACGGCCACGCTCGACGTCTCGGCCGAGCAGCTGCAGGCCGCTGTCGACGGGCTCGCGCCGGCGCAGGCGTGCGCCGAGGTCGAGCACCCCAACCTCGCCGCCTGGCAGGGCCTGCTCACCGAGGCGGGCGACAACCCCGCCCGCGCGCTCGTCGCCGTCTTCGTCGCCGACCTCGACGACCCGGTCGGCTCCGACGCCGACGGGCAGATGCGCGCCGGCTTCGAGGGGCTGCACCCGCGCACCTGAGCGACTGCACGCAACCGTCGAGGCGCCCCACGCGTCCTACGATGTGAGGCTCGTCACACCGACGACTCCTCATCGACGAAGGGGTTCCCCATGCGACGCACAGCCACCCTCACCATCCCGACCTTGGCCGCCGCCATCGGCCTGACGCTTGCCGGCGCGAGCGCCGAGGCGACGACCTCGGCCGACGGCGACGTCATCGAGGAGCACGTCGACGTGCAGGTCATGCTCGACGGCCCGATGAGCCAGGTCCGCGGCAACCAGCACCGGCTGATCTTCGAGACCGACGCCGAGGGCGTCCAGTGGCCCCGGGGCAAGCGCAAGATCGTCTCCTACTTCTGCCCGAGCGGGGCGACGGTCAACACGCGGTGGGTCTCGTCGCGCTGCGTCTTCCGCAGCACGGTCTACCTCGACCACGACCGCAGCGACTACCGGGTGAGCTCGACGATGCGCTCGGCCGTCGTCGACGGACCGCTCGAGGGCGCCGGCCGCACCTTCCCCTCCGACCTGGTCCTGCGTGCCGATGGCTGGGCCTGGACCGGGGAGTGGGTCGGCGGCACCCGGCTACGCCAGACGCACGCGACCGTCAGCGGGCACGTCGACGGGGCGAAGGTCCGCTGGAACACCCGCGAGGACTCCTTCATCCACCGGATCGAGGCGACCCGCTGACGACCACGGTCACCGGAGGGTGATGAAGCCCCCGGGCTCGATGTCGCGGGAGACCCCGGCGAAGGTGCCGTCGGCACGCGTGATGCCGTGGTCGGCGCCGGTCCACGGCGACCCCTTGAGCGTGAGGTCCACGGCGAGGTCCCGTGTGACGTGCGAGTCCAGGTTGACGGCCCGAGCCCGCCCGACGACCTTCGCCGAGAGCCCGGTCGAGCTGACGCGGAAGGTCAGCGGGCTCTTCTCGGGCAGGATCATCCGCTGGTCACGCAGCGTGCAGCCGGAGGTGTACCTCGGGTCCTGACCCGCGGGGCAGAAGTAGCTGTGCACGTAGTTGATGACGCCCTCGCTCTCGAGCGACATCTCGTGGACATTGCCCCGCAGTCCGGCGGCCTTGCCCAGATGGGTCGCGTGGTAGCGGGCCCGCCCCTGCGACGGGCCCTCACCTCCACCGACGCACACGGCCCGTCGCGGGTTGCCTCAGCGCGACGACGGAACCGGACGCCCCCTTCGCCCGTCCAAGCGGTGAGCGGCCGCGTCGGGCGGCCGCCTCCCGAGGAGACGCCATGACCCGCATCGCCGCGTCCGTCGCCACGACGGCACTGACCCTGGCTGCCACCCTGACCAGCGCACCGGCGGCAGGAGCCGCGACCACGACGACGGGCGACCTCGTCCGCCTGACCGCCGTGGCGCCCGGAGCCATCGACCGGATGCCGGGCAACCGGCACCGCCTGCAGCTCGCCGAGAGCCCCGACGGCCAGGGTGGTCGGCTGCGCTCCTGGTACTGCCCCCGCGGTGCCACGGTGACGCCGACGTGGACCTCCGCGCGGTGCACCCCGCGCCTCGACCTGCCGGTCACCTTCGACCGGCCGGGACGCGGGTGGGGTCCAACGGGCACATCGCCGTCATCGACACGACCGTGACGGCCGGCGTCTGGGCGCGGGTGCCGCTCGACCTGGAGGTCCGGCTCGTCGCCTCCGGAGACCGCCAGATCATCATCACCGACGGCAGGGACCAGTCGGTCGAGGTGCGTGACGCCGCAGCCTGGGGCTACGGGCGCCTCGAGGGGCGCCCGCTCGATGTCGGTGGCGGCACGCGCATCGGCCGGTGGACCGCGACGAGCATCTGATCGCCCGCACGCCCGAGGGCGGCTCCGGCACCCCCTGCGCACCGGAGCGCCCTCGGCGTCCCTCTCGTGGAGTCAGACGTGGCCGGGGCGGCTCCGGTTGGCCCGGACGTGAATCCGAGACCGATCTGTGATCTGGTGCGGTCGCTCAGACCTCGAAGCCGAGGCGGCGGGCGCTGCGGGTGCGCTGGCGCTGGTCGCGCAGGCGGCGCAGCCGCTTGATGAGCATCGGGTCCTCGGAGAGCGCCGCGGGGTTGTTGATGAGCGCGTTGAGCACCTGGTAGTAGCGCGTGGAGCTCATGTCGAAGAGCTCCTTGATCGCCTGCTCCTTGGAGCCGGCGTACTTCCACCACTGACGCTCGAAGGCGAGGATCTCGCGGTCGCGGTCCGAGAGCGGGACCGAGGGGGTCGGCGCGGCGGTCTGGTCTGCGAGGTTCACGCGTCGCACTGTACCGGCGTAATCACACGCCTGTCATTCCCCTCGGCGTGTCGGCTGGACAGGCCGCACGAAGGGGGTCACTCACGCCCCCTTCGCCCCATCCGTCACAGGATGGACCGCTCGGCGCACGGCCGAACCCCAATGGTCAGGGAAGAGTAAATTTTGCGGTGGCGACAACGGGGTCGCCCGCCCGGGAGCGGGGGCCCGAGCGCCATCCCTGCGGGAAGGAAGCACCATGAAGAGGACGATCATCGGCTGCGTCATGGCAGCCGGGCTGCTCGTCGGCAGCGCGAGCGCCGCATCCGCCGGCGAGGTCACCGGCAACGGCAAGCCGACGCCGATCACGGAGCACAAGGCGCGCTCGATCTGCGCCTTCTCCGGGCTCGACACCCCCGACGAGATCGAGGGCAACCCGCCCGGCTTCGACGACGACTTCCTCGGCCACGGCACGCAGAGCTACGGCCAGTTCGTCGCCTTCGGACTCAAGGACGCTCTGGCCGCCGAGGCGCCGCGCTACACCTGTCGGGGCAACGCCGGCTTCGAGGAGTGAGACACCTCGTCGCGATCCTCACGCCATGGAGTCGAGGATCGCGACGATGTCCTCCGTCGTCGTCTGCGGGTTGACGACGGCAAATCGTGCGAGGGTCTCGCCGTCGTGGTTGGTCGGCACGACGAAGGCGAACTCCTCGTCGAGCATGCGGTCGGACCACGCCTGGTAGTCGGCGGCCGTCCAGCCGCGACGCCGGAAGACGACGACGGACAGGAATCGCTCACCGACGAGCTCGAGGTCGTCGCGGCGGGCGATCTCGGCCTCGGCGAAAGCCGCGACGCGCAGCGTCTGCTCCACCGAGTCGCTGTAGGCCTGCGTCCCGTGGGTGGCGAGGGAGAACCAGAAGGGCAGCCCCCGGGCCCGGCGGGTCAGGCCGACGGAGTAGTCGGTGGGGTTCCAGTCGGTGGCCTCGGTGAGCACGTCGAGATAACCGGCGTGCTGGGTGTGGGCATTGCGGGCCGCCGCGGGGTTGCGGTAGATGAGCGCGCAGCAGTCGAAGGGGGCGAAGAGCCACTTGTGCGGGTCGACGATGAAGCTGTCGCAGTGCTCGATGCCCGCGTAGAGGTGGCGCACCGAGGGCGCCGCGAGACCGGCGCCGCCGTAGGCACCGTCGACGTGCAGCCAGATGCCGAGCTCGCGGCAGACCTGCGCCACCGACTCGAGGTCGTCGACGATGCCGAAGTTCGTCGTGCCGGCGGTCGCGACGACGGCGAAGTAGGTCTCGGGGCCGTTGGCCAGAAGCACCTCGCGCAGTCGCTCCCCCGTGAGCCGGCCGCGCTCGTCGGGCTCCACGGTGCTCAGCTCGGCGTCCATCACGTCGCAGGCCGACTGGATCGAGGAGTGCGCACCGTGGGTCGTCGCCACGCGGAAGGGCCGCTGCCCCGGCGCGGCCGTGCGGCGCGCCTCGGTCCGGGCGGCGACGAGGGCCGAGAGGTTGCCGATCGTGCCGCCGGGCACGAAGACCCCGCCGGCCGACTCGGGGAGACCGACGAGGTCGGCGATCCAGCGCAGCGCCTGGTTCTCGGCATAGACCGCACCCGAGCCCTCGAGCCACGAGCCGGCGTAGATCGAGCTGGCGCCGACGACGAGGTCGAACATCGCGGCCGCCTCGGTGGGGGCGCACGGGATGAAGGACAGGTAGCGCGGATGGTCGACCGACAGGCAGGCCGGCGCGAGCACCTCGGTGAAGAGGTCCATCGCCTGCTGGCCGCCGATGCCCTCGCTGGTGATCGTCTGCCCCGCCTGCTCCTGCAGCTCGGCCGGCGTCAGGGTGCGGTCGAGCGGCACCGGGTCGAGCTCGAGCCGCTCGCGCGAGTAGTCGAGGACCGTCTGCGCCAGCTCGGCGAGGGACATGTTGTCGTCAGCGAATCCGTGCACGCGTGAACTGTAGGCCCGACACCGGCTCCCGTCGTTCGTCCACCTTCTGTTAACCTTGTGTTCACCAAAGCAGACCGCATGGTTCACCCGGCCCACCAGGAGGCCCACATGTTCACGATCAACGTCGATCACGCCGTCGCCCACATCGCGACGGACCTGTGCGTGCGCTACCCCCAGGTGGCCTGCGAGCGCATCGAGGCCATGGTCGCCTCGGCACGAGAGCGCATCGAGCCGACCAACGCGCACCCCGAGTTCCTTGCGCCGCTCATCGAGCACGCCGTGCGCATCGAGCTGCACGACCTCGCCGGCGCGCCCCTGCCGCCGACGACCGCCACCTGCTGATCCCCCTTCTCACCGCGACGATCCCCCCGGCACCCCTGCGCCGGGGGATGTCGTACGTTGGGGGCGTGCCCACGCGACCGCTGACCGAGCTCGTCCACCCCTCGTGGGCACAGGCCCTCGAGCCGGTGGCTCCGACGATCGCCGCGATGGGCGACTACCTGCGCGAGGAGGTCGCGCAGGGCCACGGCTACCTGCCCGCGGGCGAGCACGTGCTGCGCGCCTTCACCATCCCGCTCGAGGAGGTGCGCGTCCTCGTCGTCGGCCAGGACCCCTACCCGACGCCCGGGCACGCGATCGGGCTCTCCTTCGCCGTCGCGCCCGACGTGCGGCCGCTGCCGCGCTCGCTGACCAACATCCACCGTGAGCTCGCGACGACCTCGGCCTGCCCCAGCCGAGCAATGGCGACCTGAGCCCGTGGGCCCGACAGGGCGTCATGCTGCTCAACCGCTGCCTCACCGTCCGGCCCGGAGCGCCGGCGAGCCACCGAGGCCGCGGCTGGGAGGCCGTCACCGACTGCGCCATCGAGGTCCTCGCCGCCCGCGGCGGTCCGCTCGTCGCGATCCTCTGGGGCCGTCAGGCCCGCAACCTCGCCCCCGCGCTCGGCGAGGTGCCGCGCATCGAGAGCGCCCATCCCTCTCCCCTGTCCGCCCGCAACGGGTTCTTCGGCTCCCGGCCCTTCAGCCGGACCAACGAGCTGCTCACCCGCCAGGGCGCCGATCCGATCGACTGGAGCCTGCCGTGACCGACCCGACCACCCCCGCCGAGCACCCCTGGCGCCGCTACGTCGCGATCGGCGACTCCTTCACCGAGGGCATGGTCGACGTCGACCCCCGGCACGAGGGCCGCTTCCTCGGCTGGGCCGACCGGCTCGCGGCCGAGCTCGCTGGCCGCACCGGCGGCGAGGAGCTGCACTACGCCAACCTCGCGATCCGCGGGCGCAAGCTCGACGACGTCGTCGGCCGCCAGCTCGAGCAGGCGCTGACGATGGCCCCGACCTCGTGTCGATCGTCGGCGGCGGCAACGACATCCTGCGGCCGCGGGTCGACCTCGACGACATCGCCGGGCGGCTCGAGTCGGCCGTCGAGCGGATCCGCGCCACCGGCGCCGACGTGCTGCTCGCGACGCCGACCGACCCGCGGGGCGCCGGCCTCTTCTCCGCGCTGCGCACCCGGCACGCGGTGCACACGGCCAACCTCTACACGATCGCCTCGCGGCACGGCGCGCACGTCCTCGGCCTGTGGGGCATGCAGTCGATGCGCGATGCGCGCATGTGGGGCGAGGACCGCATCCACCCGAGCACCGAGGGGCACAAGCGGCTCACCCAGGCAGCCCTCGCGGCGCTCGGCCTCGGCGCCCGGAGGCTGGGACGAGCGGCTGCGCGGCGCTGGTGCCG
>NZ_JBNFOF010000060.1:0-15399 GCF_057364645.1 Janibacter sp. CFPM2_SD2 | reverse complement strand
GGCCGCCGCGAGCGCTCGGCCATGGGACGCGCGTGGGTGCGGTCGACGGCCGGGCGGAAGTACCCACCGTGCACGACGACGAGCGTGCGGGGTGGTTCGGGTTGGGCGCGGGCGGGGTCCGGGCTGGTGGGGCGCGGCGGCTCGTGGAGCTCGACCACCTGGTCCGGTTGGTCGCCGTAGGCGATCAGGGTCGCCACCTCGGCGCGGTGTGATGGGCTCCCTTCGCCTTGGAGGCGGGCCAGGGTGCGCTCCTCGGTCTCGCTGTCGGTGCCCACGAGGCCACTCTCCCACTTGGCTCGGCATCGTCGGCGCAAGGCTGTCGGTGGCCCTCCCTAGTCTGTTCAGCAGGAGCAGTGGGGCGGTCCGGATCGACACCGGACGAGACGGCGAAGGGGGTTGACCTATCGAACACATGTTCGATAGATTCTTCTCATGGGGCAAGCATCGGGGCTTGAGACGCGACTGGCGGAGTACATGACCGCCATCGACCTCGCGAACCTGCGCCGCCCCGCCGACCTCCCCCATCCGCCTCTGGCCACTCTCGTGCGGCAGGCGCATGGGCGGGTCGACGAGATGATGCGAGCGATCGGCGAACGGCCCGACGACCTCACCGATCTGCGTGGACACATCGCCGAGGTCGAGCGGCTCTCTCGTCGAGTCGATGCGGTCAAGCTGCGGCTGACCGCCCGGGCGGCGACCACCGGGGCGACCGGCTCGACCGGTCACACGGACACGGGGTCGTGGTTGGCCGGGGCGACGGGGAGCGACCGCAACAGGTCGGCCAGTGACGCGATGTTGGCCGAGGCCATGGGCGAGCTCCCGTCCAGCCACGACAACCCGGGCGCAGGCACCGAGACGCAGGAGACCGAGGGCGACCCGCCGGAGACCCAGCGCGATGCATCGGATGAGCAGGACGACGCGTCGGCCGCTCCGGGCGACGGGGAGTCCAGGCCGCGCCTGACCCTGACGGGGGCCGCTCTTGATGCCGGCGAGATCAGCGCCGACCACGCCAAGGTCATCCTCCGCGGGCTCGACGACCTGCCGGAGGGCGTGACCGCCGACCAGCGGCGCGAGTGCGAGGCCGAGCTGCTGCGACTGGCGGCGAACCGCTCCCCCAGCCAGCTGCGACGCGCCGCCCGGCGAGTGCTCGCGACCTACGAGCCCGACGAGGCCGTCGTCGACCAGCACGAGGACGACCTCGTGGCCCGCGAGGAGGAGGCGGCCCGGGAGCGCTCTGCCTTCTGGGTCAAGGACAACCGTGACGGCACCATGACCGGTCAGTTCACTGTGCCCTGGGTCTCCGGGATGATGCTCAAGAAGGTCATCGACGCCATGACCGCGCCCCGCCGCCGTGCCACGGACGGCCACGACGCAGAGGTGCAGGGCACTGGAGCAGGCGCTGGTCCTGCGGCAGGCACAAGAGCTGGGCTGGGCGCCGCCCCTGGCGCAGAGTTGGGCGAGTTCGCCGGGAGCCGGGTGGATGCGGGGCGGCTCTCCGCCACCGACCGCAGCCTCGACTGGCAGCACCGCCGCGGCCTGGCCTTCGCCGACCTGCTGATGCGCATCCCGACCGAACACCTGCACTCCAAGGTGTCGGCGACGATGCTCATCACCACCCGGGTCGACGACCTGCTCGGCGGTCTCGTCGACGAGGGTCTCGTCCCCGCCGGCACCCGAGTCGGCTCGACCGACGTCCACGACGTCATCAGCGCCGGCACAGCACGGCGCCTCGCCTGCGGCGCAGGCTTGTTGCCCACGGTCCTCGACGGCGAGTCCGTCCCGCTCGACCTCGGTCGGCAGCGCCGACTCTTCACCGACAACCAGCGGATGGCGCTGGCCACCCGTTACGACGAGTGCGCCGCCGAAGGGTGCGACCGACCGTTCGCCTGGACCGAGGTCCATCACCTCAGACCGTGGGAATCGGGCGGGTTCACCGACCTCTACAACGCCGCCCCGCTGTGCGGCACCCACCACCACATGATCGACAGCGCCCTGTGGCGACATGTCGTCACCCAGCTGGGCAACGGCACGGTGTCGCTCGCCTTCCACCGGCGCACGTAGGAGCGCTGGCTTCGCGCCGCGGATCGGCTCACCCGGGCACGACCTCGTCACCCACGCGGATCTCCCCTTCGCCCATCGGGACCAGACGGGTGCCGAACCACGTCTTGCCGTCCCACTTCCGGTGCTGCGACAGGGAGCGGATCGGCTCCTTGCCCGTCGCGAGGGTCTCGGGATCGATGGTCGTCATGACGCAGCGGTCGCACACCTCGGCGGTCCGGAACTCGACGTCGCCGATGCGGACCGTCGGCCAGTCGTCCTCCACGAAGGGCGTCTCCCCGTCGATGACGACATTGGGCCGGAAGCGCACGACACTCAGCGCGCCGGGCCCAGCCGCTGCTGGCGCCCCGTCGTCGGCGCCGTCCCCATCCGCAGCCTCGTCGACCCACTCCTGCAACCGCGCCAGGGACGACTCGGAGACGAGGAGCAGCGGACCCGCGTCGGCCAGGGAGAGCGTGTCGCCCTCCACGCCGCCGTGGGCTCCCGACACGCGACGCACCGTCGGGTCCTCCTGCCACACCAGGCGCAGCGGGCGGCCGACGCGGTCGCTGATCCATTCGCTGACGTCCTGGTCGGCGGGTACGGCGAAACCCTGCCGCGAGTGGCTCACGGGCACGGGCGGAAGCCCGAGCGGGATGTCGACGAGGATGGACTCGTCGCCGTCGTGGATCCGGATCGTCTCCTCGTCGACCTGCTGGGCCCGCAGCCGCAGGAGGGTGTGCTCCTCCCGGGCGGTGACCTTCTCACCCGCCGGGTCGACCAGCCCCCACCGGCGATCGCCTGCGACACCCCACGGCTCGACGTGCGCCGACTCGACCTCGGTGCCGCCGAGGGACTTGACCGGGTAGAGCCGCAGCTGGGTGACGCGCATGCTCTCGATCGTAGGTGAGCACCAGGCACCGCCCGGCGACCGACGAGGAGGTCAGCCCCGACGCGCGCGGATGCCGTGCTGCTGCGAGAGCAGGGCGTAGAGCTCGGCGGGCGACGCCGCGATCGTCGGCGAGAGGGTGTGCGAGCCGCCCTCCGTCAGCCGCAGCGTCACCGCCGGACGGGATCCCACCGCGTCACGCTCGACGGCAGCGATCTCGTCCCACCCGAGCCAGGTGGCGCGGCGGTCCCGCAGCCACACCCCGTCCTGCGCACTGACCTTCAGCTCGATCGTGGGCTTGACCAACCGCCACACGGCCACGGGGATCCCCACGGCGCCGAAGAAGACGAGCAGCGCGACGCCGAGCATCCGCAGCAGCCCGTCACCACCGCCGACGAGGCACAGCCCGATGACCGTGAAGCCCAGGCAGAACAGCAGGACGAACACCATGCCCGTACGCACGCTCCGGTAGTCGAGCTCGTCGCCGCGGGCCAGTCGGGAGGCGTGGTCGGTGCTCATGGGGGACATCGTCCCCTACGAGCTGCGGCCGCGTGTCAGGCCCCGATCGGCACGTCGTCGGTGCTGATCTCCTCCGCCCCGGGCGTGCCCTCCGGCAGGTGGGTGTCGCCCGCGCGCTTGAGCGCGAACCAGCCGCCGAAGAAGGCCGCGAACATGCCCCCGTCGGCGTCCCTGACCTCGATCCGTGCGCAGTGGCCCGACTGGACGCGGAAGGCGACGGCTCCCGACGTCGTCAGGCCGTCCTTGAGGTAGAGCACGTGCTTCCCGGACGGGATGTCGTACTGCACCGACGACGCGCTCCCGTCGAGGACTCCGAGCTCGACGCCGCCGAGCATGACCCGCTTGCCCGCGAGGTGCTCGGGTCCGATCGTGCCGGTGCTGATCTCGACTGCTGCGCCCATGGGAGTACCTCCTGGTGTCGGTGGGACCCGGTCGGGCAACCAGGCCCTCTGCCCCCATGATGCTCCGGCCACCTGTGAGATGTCTGCACCATGACACCTGTCATTGCGCACTCGTGACATCAGGGGATGGTCGCCGGTACCCGCTGCCCGGGAGGGTTGAACCATGACCACGACGACGAGCCTGACGACGGGCGCCACCACCTCCACCGCCGAGGGTGTGCGCCTCGAGGGCGTGACGAAGCACTTCCGATCCGGCGGCGAGACGGTCCTCGCCGTCGCCGGCGTCGACCTGACGATCGCCCCCGGGGAGGTCGTCGCGGTGCTCGGCCCCAACGGCGCGGGCAAGACGACGACTCTCGACATGGTGCTCGGCCTCACCGAGCCGACCTCGGGCACCATCACCTCCTTCGGCGCGGCGCCCCGGCGAGCGGTGCACGAAGGGAGGGTCTCCGCGGTCCTGCAGACCGGGGGCCTGCTGCGTGACCTCACGGCCCGGGAGGTGGTGCGCTACGTGGCCTCGACCTTCCCGCGGCACGAGCCCGTCGAAGCGGTCATCGAGCGCGCGGGGCTGGCGGACCAGGCCAACCGCCTCGTCTCGAAGCTCTCGGGCGGCGAGCAGCAGAGGCTGCGCTTCGCCCTGGCGCTGCTCCCCGACCCCGACCTGCTCATCCTCGACGAGCCGACCGCGGGCATGGACGTCGGGGCGCGAGCGGACTTCTGGCGCGCGATGCACGAGGACGCGAGCAACGGGCGCACGGTGCTCTTCGCGACCCACTACCTCGAGGAGGCCGACCGCTTCGCCGACCGCATCGTGATGATGGCCGGCGGCCGGGTCGTCGCCGACGGCACGACCGAGCAGATCCGGGCCGCGCGAGCGGCCGCACGGTGAGCGCCGACGTCCGCAGGGGGACGTCGGCGCCGCCGCGGCGCGACTTCGGGAGTTGCCGGGGACGAGCTCGGTCACCGTCACCGGCGAGCGCGTCACCGCCATCGGCGAGGACTCGGACGCCCTCGCCCGACTGCTGCTCACCGACCTCGGCGGCAGCAACCTCGAGGTCACGACGGCCTCGCTCGACGCGGCCTTCCTGGCCATCACCGGCAGCCCGAGGGAGGAGAACTGATGAACCCCACACTCATCGGCCTGGAGCTCAAGCGGATCGCCCGCGACTACGTCGGCCTGTTCTTCATCGCCGTGCTCCCGGCCTTCATGTACGTCGTCTTCGGCGCATCGGAGGACTTCGCGAAGGAGGACATCGGCCGCGGCAACGTCGCGCTCTACATCATGATCTCGATGGCCGTCTACGGAGCCGTCACGGCGACCGTCTCGGTCGGTGGTTCGTCCGCGGTCGAGCGCATGCAGGGTTGGGGTCGACAGCTGGGGCTCACCCCCCTTCGCGACGGCTGGTACGTCGCCGCGAAGGCGGTCGTCGCCATGGTCATCGCGTGCATCCCCATCGGTCTGATCTACGCCATCGGCGTGGCGAGCGGGGCGAAGGGGGACACCTGGGTGTGGTTCGCGACGGCCGGGATCACCCTCTTCGCCGCCTGGCTCTTCGCGCTCTACGGGCTGGTCTTCGGACTCGCCTTCAAGTCCGAGTCCGCGGTGGGGGCGGCCAGCGGGTCGCTCGTGATCTTCGCCTTCCTCGGCAACATCTTCATCCCGCTCTCGGGCGTCATGCTGACGATCGCGAAGTTCACCCCGCTCTACGGCATCGTCTCGCTGGCGCGCTACCCGCTCACCGAGGGGTACTCGGTCGACACGGACGGGGCCCTCCACCACGAGGCGCTGTGGGTCCCGCTGACTAACGTGGGCGTGTGGACACTGATCCTCGCGCTGCTGACGGTCTACCTCGTGCGACGGGGTCGGGACCGGCAGTGACGCCCACCGACGACGTCGACCACCTCGCGGACGAGCTGTCCGCGCAGGTGGTCGACCCGTGGGCGCGGCACGGGTGGCTGCTCGCCGCGGTGTGGCTCGTCTTCCTGCTCTTCCCCGCCAACGAGGTCGCCCAGCAGACGACCGACCGTCCGGTCGTGCGGTTGCTCGGCTGGGGTTTGATCCTCGCCTTCGCCCTCGTCTACGTCCTCGCCTTCATCCAGAGCCAGATGGGCGTGCACGGCTGCTGGACCACGCGCCGGCGGGTGTGGGCCTTCGGCGGCTTCGCCGGCATGGTGGCGGCGATGGCGGCGCTGTGGCCGATCATCGGGCTCGAGATCTTCGGGATGAGCGCCTTCCTCGCCAGTCTGGCGGCCTTCGGCTGGCCCCGGGGCTGGTCCGTGGGAGGTGTCGTCGGCGTCGGTGTCGGCACCGCGCTCGTCATCGCGGTCACCGACGACCTGAGCAACCTGTGGCCGTTGCTCTTCATCCCCATGCTCATCGGCGGCTTCGGCCTGCTGCTGCGCCGGTTGATGGAGGGCGACGAGCGGCGCGAAGAGCTCCAACGCACACTGGCCGTCGCCTCCGAACGGGACAGGGTGGCGCGCGACGTCCACGACGTCCTCGGCCACTCGCTGACCGTCGTCTCGCTCAAGGCCGACCTCGCCGAGCGCCTCGTCGACCGCGACCCGGAGCGCGCCAAGGCGGAGATCGCCGCCATCCGCTCCCTCACCCGGCAGTCCCTCGCCGAGATCCGCGCGACGGTGTCCGGGCTGCGGGTCACCCGGCTGTCCGACGAGCGGGATGCCGCCATCGCGGCGCTGGGCGACGCCGGCATCGAGGTGTCGATGCCCGACGACATCGACATCGTCGACCCGGCGCACCGGATCACCTTCGCCTGGGTCCTGCGCGAGGCGACGACCAATGTGCTGCGCCACAGCGGCGCCCAGCACGCCGACGTCTCGTGGGGGCCGACCTGGCTCGAGGTGACCGACGACGGACGAGGCCTGCGCGGGCGGCGCGAGGGCCACGGGCTCACCGGCCTGCGGGAGCGGCTCGCCCGGGTCGGTGGCAGCTCGACGTCAGCGAGGGCAATCCCGGACCCCGGGGGCCGGGCACGAGACTGAGGGTGGACCTGCCGTGATCACGCTGCTGCTGGCCGACGACCAGGCCCTCGTGCGGGGCGCCATGGCCGCGCTGCTCGGCCTCGAGGAGGACCTCGAGGTCGTCGCGGAGGTCGGCTCGGGCGACGAGGTGCTGGCGGCTGCCCGCCGGACCCGCCCCGACGTCGCCGTCCTCGACGTGGAGATGCCCGGTCTCGACGGCATCTCCGCCGCAGCGCAGCTGACGAGCGAGCTGCCCGGCACACGGGTGCTCATCGTCACGACCTTCGGCCGGCCGGGCTACCTGCGGCGGGCCCTCGAGGCCGGCGCCAGCGGCTTCGTCGTCAAGGACACCCCGTCCGACGAGCTGGCCGAGGCCGTGCGCACGGTGGCGAAGGGAGGTCGCGTCGTCGACCCCTCCCTCGCCACCGAGGTCGTCGTCGGCGGGCCCAACCCGCTCACCGACCGCGAGCGCGAGGTGCTCGCCGTCGCCCTCGACGGACGCTCGGCCGCGGACATCGCCGCCCGGGTGCACCTCTCCCCCGGCACCGTGCGCAACCACCTGTCCTCCGCCATCGGCAAGACGGGCACGAGCAACCGGGTCGAGGCCGCCCGGCGCGCCCAGGACCTCGGCTGGCTCTGAGCCGGCGCCGACCCACGCGATCTACCCGTGGGTCACAATGGGCCGGGGGCTCCCCCTTCGCCGGGAGCACCGTCAGCCGTCCGCACCAGCCGTCCACACCCGCCAGGAGCACCGCATGCGACGAACCGGCGCCGCCGCGGCCCTCGCCACGCTCGCTGTCGGCGCCGGCCTGCTCGCGGCGTGCAGCGACGACGCGCCGTCGCAGGCGTGCGAGGCAGTGGGAGCGGAGCTCGACTGGGCGACGCCGAGTCGCGACGACGACGAGCGCTTCGAGCTCACCGGGCCCGGGTGGATCGCCGGCGACTCGACCTACTCCGTCCGGCTGCCCGACGAGCGGACGCTCTGGCTCTTCAGTGACTCCTTCATCGGCGAGGTGACGTCCAGCGGCAACCCGCAGCCCGGGATGGCGATGGTGCACAACGCGCTCGTCACCGAGGACGAGAGCGGCCGGCTGAGCACCCGCACGGCGGAGGGCCCGGAGTCCTTCTTCCCCGACCCCGACGACGAGTCGTACTACTGGGTCCAGGACGCGGCCGTCGAGGGCGACGAGCTCGTCGTCTTTCTCTCCCGCACGCGGCAGGTGGGCAAGGACGGCTTCGAGTGGAGCCACAACGCCACGGCGCGGGTCTCGCTGCCCGACCTCGAGGTCACCGAGATCGACGACCCCGGCCCGAGCACCGACCACGTCGCGTGGGGTGCGGGCGTGCTGACGACGAGCACGACCAGCTACGTCTACGGCATCGAGGACCTCGGCGACACCAAGCACCTGCACCTGGCGCGCGTGCCCGCCGGCAACCTCACCGACCGCAGCCAGTGGGAGTACCGCACGGACAGCGGCTGGACGAGCGACCCCACGCGCAGCACCCGCCTCACCGACGGTGTGGCCAACGAGCTGAGCGTCAGCCGCTTCCGCGACGGCTACGTCATGATCTCGTCGGACACCTCGCAGCCCTTCAGCCCGAAGATCAACGCTTGGACCGCCTGCACGCCCGAGGGGCCGTGGCAGGACCGGCAGACGATCTACGAAACGCCGGAGTCGGGGGTGGGGCGGCACTTCACGTACAACGCGCACGGCCACCCGGAGATCTCCGACGACGGCGAGCTGCTCATCTCGTACAACGTCAACACCTTCGACTTCGACGAGCTGACGCGTGACCCGACGCTCTACCGGCCGAAGTTCATCACCCTCGACCTGGAGTGACCTGCCCCGCCCCGATCCGGTCGAGCACCCAGGCCCACTCCCATGCCGTCTGCTCCCAGGCGTCGTAGCGCCCGGAACGCCCACCGTGGCCGGCGCTCATCTCGGTGCGCAGCAGGACCGGACGGTCGGCGTCGTGCCGCGTCACCTCGCGCAGCCGCGCCACCCACTTCGCCGGCTCGGTGAAGTAGACCCGGGTGTCGTGCAGCGAGGTGGTCGCGAGGATCGCCGGGTAGGCGACGGGCGCGATGTTTTCGTAGGGGCTGTACCCGCGCATGTAGGCGTAGACCTGCGGGTCCTCGAGGGGGTTGCCCCACTCCTCCCACTCCCCCACGGTGAGCGGCAGGTCGGGACGCAGGATCGTCGTCAGCGCGTCGACGAAGGGCACTGCGGCGAGCACGGCCGCGAAGCGGTCCGGGGCGAGGTTGGTCGCGGCGCCGACGAGGAGACCGCCGGCGGATCCCCCTTCGATCGCGAGCCGGTCCCGCGCCACCCAGCCGCGCTCGTGCAGGTGCTCGGCCGCCGCGACGAAGTCGGTGAAGGTGTTGCCCTTGGCGAGCATCTTCCCGTCGTCGTACCAGTGCCGACCGAGCTCGCCGCCGCCGCGCACGTGGGCGACCGCGTAGACGACCCCACGGTCGAGCAGCGAGAGGCGGGCGATGGAGAAGTACGGGTCGAGGCTGATCTCGTAGCTGCCGTAGCCGTAGAGCAGGCCGGGGTTGCTGCCGTCGGGTCGCACCCCGCGCCGCATGACGAGAGAGACGGGGACCTGCGTGCCGTCGGGAGCCGTGGCCCAGGTGCGCTGCTGCTCGTAGTCGGCCGGGTCCACACCGACGACCGGCTGACGCTTGAGCACGGTCTGCTCGCCGGTGGCGACGACGACGTCCAGGACGGAGCGCGGGCTGACCCACGACTCGTGGACGACGCGGATCCGGTCGGTGTCGGGGTCGGCGACCGGGCCCAGGGCCACGCTGGCGAGCTCGGCGTCGAGCCCCACGGATCGCGCCGGGCCGTAGTCCGAGGCGACGAAGGGGGTCGACCGCGCCACTCGGGGCAGCACCCGCAGCGTGGGCAGGCCGTCGGCGCGCAGGCTGAGCACGCAGAAGTCGTCGAAGGCGTCGACACCGACGAAGCGCTCCCCCTCGGCCCGGTCGAGGAGCGGCTGCCACTGCTCGTGGCTCGTCGCGTCGATCGGGGCCCAGGCGAGGTCGCCCTCGGGCTGGCGTTCGTTGTGCACGACGAGCAGGTGGTCGCCGGCCGGCTCGACGTCGTACTCGACACCCTCGCGGCGCGGCGCGACGCAGCGCATCGGGGCGGTCGGGTCGTCGGCGTCGATGAGGTGGACCTCGGAGGTCGTCTTGCTGCCGAGCCCGAGGACGATCCAGCGCTCGTCGCGGCTGGTGCCCAGCCCCATCCAGAAGCGCTCGTCCTCCTCGCGGTGGACGAGGACGTCGGCGTCGCGAAGCGCGCCGACCTCGTGGCGCCACACCTCGTGCGGGCGCCAGGCGTCGTCGACGGCCACGTGGAAGAGGTGCTGTCCGTCGCGGGAGAAGGCCAGCCCGTAGCCGGCGCGGGTGACGCTCTCGTCGAGGACCTCGCGGGTGGCGATGTCCATCACCGTCACGTCGAAGCGCTCGTCGCCGGTGACGTCGACGGCGTAGGCCAAGCGCGTGTGGTCGGCGCTGACCTCGAAGCCCCCGAGGGAGAAGAACTCGTGGCCCTGCGCGAGCTCGTTGCCGTCGAGGAGGACGACCTCGCCGGGCAGCGGCTGCGAGGGGTCGAGCTCGGGCACGGCGGTGCGGTCGGTGAGCGGCGCACGGCACTGGATGGCGTACTGGCTGCCCTCGACCGTGCGCGAGTAGTACCACCAGTCGCCGGAGGCGACGGGCACGCTGAGGTCGGTCTCGAGGGTGCGGTGCTTGATCTCGTCGAAGATCGCCTGCCGAAGGGGGGCCAGGTGCGCCGTCGTGCCCTCGGCGTAGGCGTTCTCCGCCTCGAGGTGGGCGATGACCTGCGGGTCCTCGCCGTCGCGCAGCCACTCGTAGGGGTCGGCGACGTCGTCGCCGTGGTGGCGACGGGTCCACGGCTTCTGCGCGGCGACCGGCGGCGTCATGCCCTCGCTCATGCGCTCACCGCCCGGGCTCCGAGGATCACCTTGAGGTCGCCGATGAGCGCCTCGGTCGGTTCGACCCGGTAGGCCGCGTCGACGGACATCGTCACCGAGCGGCCGGGCTGGACGAGCTTGATCTGCACGTCGGTGCTGCCCGGGTGCTGCGACAGCACCTGCTTGACCTCCTCGATGCGCCCGGTCGTCGCCCGGGCGTAGTCGAGGGTGAGCACGACGGGGCCGCGCGGCCGTCGGTCAGCTCGGGGATCTGCAGGTCCTCGGCATAGATCGAGACGGTGTCGTCGCGGGCATTCACCCGGCCACGCACGACGGCGACGATGTCCTGGGTGAGCATCGTCTGCACCGTCAGGTAGGTCTTGGGGAAGAAGAGGCACTCGATCGCACCCTCGAGGTCCTCGATGGTCGCGATCGCCCAGAGGTCACCCTTCTTCGTCCGCTTGACGCTCAGGCCCGTCACGAGGCCGGCGATCGTCACCGTGCTGTTCTCCTTCACCCCGGAGTCGGCCTGGGTGAGGGTCGCGATCGAGGTGTCGGCGGCTCGCTGGAGGACGTGCTCGACGCCGAAGAGCGGGTGGTCGGAGACGTAGAGACCGAGCATCTCGCGCTCGTTGCTCAGCTTGGCTCGCTTGTCCCACTCCACCTGCGGGATCGGCCGCAGCCCCATCCCCTCGATGCCGGCGCCGGGGGCGTCCTCCTCGTCGTCACCGCCGCCGAACATGTCCCACAGCGAGTCCTGGCCGACCGCCTCCTGGCGCTTGACCCCGACGAAGGCGTCGACGTACTCCTCGTGGACCATGACCAGGCCCTGGCGCGGGTGGCCGAGGTCGTCGAAGGCGCCGGCCATGATGAGCGACTCGATGGTCCGCTTGTTGCACACGACCGCCGGGCACTTGGCGAGGAAGTCGTCGAAGGAGGTGAAGGCGCCCTTCTCCTCGCGGGTGGTGATGATCGCCTCGACGACATTGCGGCCGACGTTGCGAATGGCGTGCAGGCCGAAGCGGATGTCGGCGTCGACGGCGGCGAAGGGCCCGACGGACTCGTTGACCGACGGCGGCAGCACCTTGATGCCCATGCGACGGCACTCGTTGAGGTAGAGCGCCGACTTGTCCTTGTCGTCGCCGACCGAGGTGAGCAGCGCTGCCATGTACTCGGCCGGGTAGTTGGCCTTGAGGTAGGCGGTCCAGTAGGAGACAAGGCCGTAGGCGGCGGTGTGCGCCTTGTTGAAGGCGTAGTCGGAGAAGGGGACGAGGACGCCCCACAGCGCGGCGATCGACTCCTCGTTGTAGCCATTGGCCTTCATGCCCTCGGAGAAGGGGATGTACTCGGCGTCGAGCACCTCCTTCTTCTTCTTGCCCATGGCACGGCGCAGCAGGTCGGCGTTGCCGAGCGTGTAGCCCGCCAGCTTCTGCGCGATCTCCATGACCTGCTCCTGGTAGATGCACAGGCCGTAGGTCGTGCCGAGGATCGGGCCGAGGGCCTCCTCCATCTGCGGCTGGAGCTTGCCCTTGAGCTGCGGGTCGAGCGGCACGACCTCCTGGCGGCCGTTCTTGCGCAGGGCGAAGTTGGTGTGGGCGTTGACACCCATCGGGCCGGGTCGGTAGAGCGCGAGGGCGGCGGAGATGTCCTCGAAGTTGTCCGGCTGCATCAGCCGCAGCAGGGTCCGCATGCCGCCACCGTCGAGCTGGAAGACCCCGAGCGTGTCGCCGCGCGAGAGCAGGCGGTAGGTCGCCTTGTCGGTCATGTCCTTGGACAGCGCGTCGAGGTCGATCTCCTCGTCGCGGTTGCTCTTGATGTTGATCAACGCGTCGTCGAGGATCGTCAGGTTGCGCAGGCCGAGGAAGTCCATCTTGACCAGCCCGAGCGTCTCGCACGTCGGGTAGTCGAACTGCGTGAGGACCTGGCCGTCCTGCAGCCGGCGCATGATCGGGATGACGTCGATGAGCGGCTCGCTGCTCATGATGACGCCAGCGGCGTGCACGCCCCACTGGCGCTTGAGGCCCTCGAGGCCCTTGGCCAGGTCGACGACCTCGCCGAGGTGCTTCTCCGACTCGACGAGCTCGCGGAACTCCTGCCCCTCGCCGAAGCGGTCGTGCTCCTTGTCCCACATCTTCGCCAGCGGCACGCCCTTGCCCATGACGTCGGCCGGCATCGCCTTGGTCAGCTGCTCGCCGACGTTGAAGGGGTGGCCCATGACGCGGGCGGAGTCCTTGACCGCCTGCTTCGCCTTGATCGTGCCGTAGGTGGCGATCATCGCCACCCGCTCGTCGCCGTACTTGTCGGAGACATAACGGATGACCTCGGAGCGCCGGCGCTCGTCGAAGTCGACGTCGAAGTCGGGCATCGACTTGCGCTCGGGGTTGAGGAAGCGCTCGAAGATCAGGCCGTGCGGGATCGGGTCGAGGTCGGTGATGCCCATCGCGTAGGCGCACATCGAGCCGGCGCCGGAGCCACGGCCCGGGCCGACACGGATGCCGTTGTCCTTGGCCCAGTTGATGAAGTCGGCGACGACGAGGAAGTAGCCCGGGTAGCCCTTGCCGACGATGACGTCGATCTCGTAGTCGGCCTGGCGCTGCGCGTACTCGGGGATGCCGTCGGGGAAGCGGCGGTGCAGACCGGTCTGCACCTCCTTGATGAACCACGAGGTCTCGTCCTCCCCCGGCGGGCACTCGAAGCGCGGCATGTACCGCCCTTCGCCCTCCGTGAAGGAGACCTCGCACATGTCGGCGACGAGCAGGGTGTTGTCGCAGGCCTCCGGCAGCTCGCGCCACAGCTGGCGCATCTCGGCGGGCGACTTGAGGTAGTAGCCCTCGCCGTCGAACTTGAAGCGGTCGGGGTCGTGCAGCTTGGACCCGGAGTTGATGCACAGGAGCGCGTCCTGCGCGATGTAGTCCTCCTGCTTGACGTAGTGCAGGTCGTTGGTCGCCAGGAGGGGCAGCTGCAGGTCCTTGGCCAGCCGCATGAGGTCGTCGCGGACCCGGCGCTCGATCTGGTTGCCGTGGTCCATGAGCTCGAGGAAGTAGTGCTCGCGGCCGAAGATGTCGCGGAACTCCGAGGCGGCCTCCACCGCCTTGTCGTACTGACCCAGGCGCAACCGGGTCTGGATCTCGCCGGAGGGGCAGCCGGTCGTCGCGACGAGCCCCTCGCCGTACTGCGAGAGCAGCTCGCGGTCCAGCCGCGGCCACTTGGCGAAGACTGAGTCCAAGGACGCGCGCGAGCCCATGGTGAAGAGG
The DNA here is from genome assembly GCF_057364645.1 of Janibacter sp. CFPM2_SD2. NCBI lineage: Bacteria > Bacillati > Actinomycetota > Actinomycetes > Micrococcales > Intrasporangiaceae > Janibacter > Janibacter sp. CFPM2_SD2. The sequence continues at coordinate 1,375 of NZ_JBNFOF010000060.1, read as the reverse complement.
TTGTGCATGCCGGTGTTGTTGCGCGCCAGCAGCGTCATGTGGGTGTACGCGCCACCACCGGAGACGTCGTCGCCGGGTCGGGTGCGCTCGTCGCCCCACTTGACGCGGTTCTTGTCGGTGCGGTGGGTCCCCGGCGCCACGTAGGCCTCGAGCCCGATGATCGGCTTCACGTCGTAGGACTGCGCCGTCTTCCAGAACTCGTGGGCGCCGAAGAGATAGCCGTGGTCGGTCATCGCGATCGCCGGCATGCCCATCTCCTGGGCGGTGGAGAACATGTCCTTGATGCGCGCAGCACCGTCGAGCATCGAGTACTCGGTGTGGTTGTGCAGGTGGACGAAGTTCTCGGAACGCGGCAGCTCGGACATCGGTGTGAGTCTAGATCGCCCCACCGACACCCCCGCACGCCGCCGGTCGACTCCTGCCAGCCGCTCGGCGCGCCGCTTCCGGTGGCCCGCCGTCACCGCGGACGAAGGGGGATAACGTCGCCTCGACAGCGTCGTCCACACCGCATGGAGGATCTTCCGGATGTTCGTGCCCATGTCCGTCAACGACTTCATCGACCGTGCTGCCGCCGTGTACGGCGACCGTCTCGCGGTCGTCGACGAGCCCGACCAGCCGGCACCGCCCCTCGAGGGCGTCACCTATGCCCGGATGCGCCAGCTCGCGAACGCGCAGGCGGCTCACCTCGACTCCCTGGGCATCGAGGTCGGCGACCGCGTCGCCGTCGTCTCGCACAACTCGGCCCGTCTGCTCACGAGCTTCTTCGGGGTCGCCGGCTCGGGCCGCGTGCTCGTGCCGATCAACTTCCGCCTTGCCCCCGAGGAGGTGAAGTTCATCGTCGAGCACTCCGGCGCGCGCGTCCTCTACATCGACCCCGAGCTCACCGCGCTCGTCGACGAGGTCTCCGCCGAGCACACCTTCGTCCTCGGCGAGGACGAGCACCTCTTCGGCGACGTCGACCCCGAGAGCGCGCAGCCGCGCGCCTGGGAGGCCGACGAGGAGGCGATCGCGACGATCAACTACACCTCCGGCACGACGGCCCGCCCCAAGGGCGTGCGGATCACCCACCGCAACATCTGGACCAATGCCGCGACCTTCGGGCTGCACGCGGGCATCAGCGACCGCGACGTATACCTGCACACCCTGCCGATGTTCCACGCCAACGGGTGGGGCATGCCCTTCGCCATGACGGGTGTCGGCGCCCAGCACGTCGTCATCCGCAAGATCGACGGTGCCGAGATCCTGCGGCGCGTGGAGCGGCACGGAGTGACGGTCATGTGCGCCGCCCCCGCCGTGGTGAACTCCGTGCTCGCGCCGCGCCGAGTGGAGGGCGAGATCCGTCGCGCGGTGCGGATCGATCGTCCGCGGCGCCCGA
>NZ_JBNFOF010000059.1:0-15533 GCF_057364645.1 Janibacter sp. CFPM2_SD2 | reverse complement strand
TCACGACACCGCCGCCTGGGTCGGCACAGCGCTGGCGGAACCTCGTGCTGTGGCGCGGGCTCACCCCGACGCTGCCAGGCACCCCCGTCGTCGCCCTGGCGCCCGTCGCCGACCTCAGCGCAGCCGTCCACGAGCGACTCGGCAACGACGCGGTCCGTGACTGGATCGGCGCCACCCCGGCGGAGGCGCCGGACCTCTACGCCCGCCTCGACTCCCTTCGCCTGCGGGAGGACCGAGCCGCGCGTGCGGCCGATGGCGTGGCGGCACAAGGCATCACGGTCCTCCACGGGGACGCGGACGCGAGCGTCCCCCTTCGCCAGTCGCAGGCTTGGGAGCACGCCGTGCTGGCTGGTGCCGACCACTTCGACCTCATCGACCCGACCTCGCCGCACTGGCCGGCGGTCGTCGACGCGATCAGGCGGAGCGCAGCACCTCGTCGACCATGACGAGCGCCTCGGCCACCTCGCCATAGCTCGTGCTGAGCGGCGACAGGCCGAGGCGGATCCCGTCGGGCTCGCGGAAGTCCGGCACGACGTCGCGGTCCCAGAGCGCCCGGTAGACCTCCCGGAAGCGCGGGTGCGCCAGCGTCACGTGCCCACCCCGCGCCTCGTCGTCGAGCGGGGAGACGACCCGCACGCCGTGGTCGCCGAGCACGTCGTCGACCGACTCGAGGACGAAGCGCCCGAGCCGAGCAGCCTTGTCCCGCACCGCATCCAGCCCCACGGACTCGATGAGGTCGACGGTGTCCTCGATGCCGACCATGCCGAGCACCGGCGGCGTGCCGGAGATGAACCCGCGCATGCCGGCGCCCGGCTCGTAGCCGGGCCCCATGACGAAGGGATCGGCGTGCCCCATCCAGCCCTGGATCGGCTGGCGCAGCCGCGCCTGGTGACGCGCCGCGACATATCCGAAGGCCGGCGCGCCGGGCCCGCCGCCGAGGAACTTGTAGGTGCATCCCACCGCGAGGTCGACGCCGTGCGCGTCGAGGTCGCTGGGCACGACGCCGACGGAGTGGCACAGGTCCCACAGCACCAGCGCACCGGCGTCGTGGGCGAGCCGGGTGATCTCGGGCAGGTCGGCGATCCACGCGGACTTGTAGGCGACGTGGGAGAGGAGGACGACACCGGTCCGCTTGGTCAGCGCCGCGGCGACGAGGTCGGGCGTCACGCCTGTCGCCGGGTCCGGCTCGAGCCAGACCAGCTCGGCGCCGGTCTCGGCCGCGATGCCTTCTGCCACATAGCGATCGGTGGGGAAGTTCTCGGTGTCGAGCACGATCTCCGGCCGCTCCGGACCTGCCGCGGTGACCGCCGCGCGCAACAGCTTGTAGAGCATGACGGTCGTCGAGTCGCCGACGACGGTCTGGCCGGGCGCCGCACCGAGGCACACCTGCCCGATCCGGTCACCGAGCCGCAGCGGCAGCTCCATCCACTGCTCGTCCCACGACCGGATGAGCCGCGTGCCCCAGGCCCCGGCGACGAGGTCGGCGATCCGCTCCGCGGTGGCGCGAAGGGGGCGCCCCAGCGAGTTGCCGTCGAGATAGGCGACGAGCCCGGGGGAGGGCAGGTAGAGGTCCCGGGTGTGGCGCAGGGGATCCGCCGCGTCGAGCTGCGCGGCCCGGGCGCGCAGCTGCGCTGCTCCCGCACCGCTGCACGCTGCTCCCGCACCGCTGCCCACTGCTCCCGCACCGGTGCCCGCCGTCGCCCCGCTCATGCCCCGATCTCCGTCCGCACGGCGAAGAGCTCGGGGAAGAAGGTCAGGTCGAGCGCCCGCTGGAGGAACCCGACGCCGGAGGAGCCGCCGGTGCCCGTCTTCATCCCGATGGTGCGCTGCACGGTCTTGAGGTGGCGGAAGCGCCACAGCTGGAAGTTGTCCTCGAGGTCGACGAGCTCCTCGCAGGCCTCGTAGACGTCCCAGTGCTGCTCGGCGTCGCGGTAGATGTCGGTGAGCACTCGCGTCAGCTCGGGGTCGAGCACGTGGGCCGTGGTGACGTCGCGCTCCAGCACGCGCTGCGGGATCGGGTAGCCGCGGCGGGAGAGGTACCGCAGGAACTCGTCGTAGAGGCTCGGCGCCTCGAGCAGCTCGCTGAGCACGGCGTGCGCCTCGGGGTCGCTGGCATGGACCGGGAGCATGCCGGCGTGCTTGTTGCCGAGGGCGAACTCGACCGCGCGATACTGCCAGGACTGGAAGCCCGACGCGTGCCCGAGGAAGGGCCGGAACTCCTGGTACTCCGTCGGCGTGAGGGTCGCGAGCACGGACCACTGGTCGGTGAGGGTGCGCTGGATGTGCTTGACCCGGGCGATCCGCTTGAGTGCCATGCGCATCTCGTCCTCGGCGAGGAGCGCCATCGCCGAGCGGGTCTCGTGGAGCACGAGCTTGAGCCAGAGCTCGGAGGTCTGGTGCTGGACGATGAAGAGCATCTCGTCGTGGTGCTCGCTCATCGGTCGTTGCGCGTCGAGCAGGGTGTCGAGGGCCAGGTAGGACCCGTAGGACATCTCCTCCCGGAAGTCGCGGTGGACGCCGGCCTCGATGTCGCGCGTGTTACCAGTCACCGCTCCACGGTACGGCCCCGCAGGGCGGCTCCGGCGAGCAACCCGCCGCCGGCGATGACCACGGAACAGGCGATCATGGCGGTGCGAAATCCGGCGTCGAAGGCGGCTGGGTCCTCGACGACACGTCCGGTGAGCCCGGCCAGCGGTGGCACTGCGGCGACACCGAGCAGACCACCGGCGCGGGCGACGGCGTTGTTGATGCCGGACGCGAGACCGGCGTGCTCGTCGGGCGCGCTCGACAGGGCCGTGGCGGTGAGGGGCGCGACCATCAGGGTCAGGCCGAGGCCGAAGACGACGACCCCCGGCAGCACGTCGAGCACGTAGTCGGTGGTCGGGCCGGTGCGCAGCAGCAGGACGATCCCGACGGCCATGATGATCGGCCCGACGCTCATCGGCAGGCGGGGCCCGATGCGCTCGCCGAGGGCGCCCGCGCGGCTCGAGCCGACCATCATGAGCAGGGTCGTGGGCAGCGCGGCGATGCCCGACGCGAGCGGCGACCAGCCGGCGACGACCTGCAGCTGCACGACGAGGAGCAGGAAGACCACGCCCATGCCGCCGTACACGAGGAAGGTCACGACGGTGACGGTCGAGAAGGTGCGCGACCGGAAGATCCCGAGCGGCAGCATCGGTGCCGCCGTGCGGTGCTCGTGGGCGACGAAGGTGACCGCGGCGACGACCCCGACCACCGCGGCCACGACGGCGAAGGGGGGAAGTCCCCCTTCGCCTGCAGCGGTGAGGGCATAGGTCGTGCCGGCGAGCGCGACGACACCCAGCCCCGCGCCGATGACGTCGAGCGGGGCCTGCTGCGACCGGTCCGCCGGAGCGGGCCCCGGCAGCCGTGCGGCGATGGCCAGGGTCACCGCCGCGATCGGCACGTTGATGAGGAAGACCCAGTGCCACGAGGCGAGGTCGACGAGCCAGCCGCCGACGAAGGGCCCGACCGCCATCGCGACGCCACCCAGGCCAGCCCACGCACCGATGGCTCGTGCCCGGTCCTCGCAGACGATCATCGACTGGAGCAGCGCGAGGCTCGCGGGCGTGAGCAGCGCGCCACCGATGCCCTGGACGACCCGTGCGGCGACGAGTGCCCCGGCGGTCGGCGCGAGCCCGCACGCCAGCGAGGCGGCGGTGAACCACGCGACGCCCAGCACGAAGACCCGCTGCCGGCCGAGCCGGTCACCGAGCACGCCGCCGAGGAGGATGAAGGCGGCCAGGGTGAGCGCATAGCCGGTGACGACCCACTGCAGGGTGGCGAAGGGGGCGTCGAAGGAGCGCCCGATCTGCGGCAGGGCGACGTTGACGATCGTCCCGTCGATGCCCGCCATGCCGGACCCGAGGATCGTCATCACCAGCAGCAGGCGCCCCTGCGGGGAGGCCAGGCGCACGCCGCTGGGCGCGGTCACGCGAGGCCTTCGACCTCGGGCAGGCGGCGTGAGGAGACGACGCCCAGGACGCCGAGACCCGCGAGGAAGAGCAGCGCCCAGATGACGCCGAAGCCGGCGATGGCCGAGCTGATCGCGCCGACGAGCAGCAGCACGATGCCCATCGCGGAGTTGGAGACGGCGACATAGGTCGTGCGCTGGTCACCTTCGGCCATGTCGACGACATAGGTCTTGCGCCCGACGCGCACGCCGGTGTGCAGCATCGTCACGAGGAAGTAGGCGGCGACGAAGATCGCATAGGTCACGAGGCTGTCGCCGTCGAGGTCGAGGGACGTGTCGAGCAGCACGAGCACGAGGAGCACGAGGGACGCCAGGGCGGCGCCGGTCGTCATCAGGCGCTTGCTCGAGCGGTCGGCCATGCGCCCGAAGATCCGTCCGCCGAGGAGCGCCGCCAGGCCCGAGGCGATGATGAAGCCGCCGAGGCCGGTCAGCGCCGGCGCGCCCGCCTGCACCGCGAGGGTGACGATGAAGGGCGGGCTGAGCGAGGAGACGAGCAGGAAGCTGCGGACCGTGACGAAGGAGCGGAAGGTCGCGTCCTCGCGCAGCAGGGTGAGCGTCTGCGCGAACCAGTTGTCCTGCTCCTCCTCGCCCTCGCCGAGGTCGCTCTGCGGGACTTCGTCCACCGGCTCGCGCACGCTCCACCACACGAGCGCCACGAGCACCCACAGCACCGAGCCGATGCCGAGGATCGCGGCGAGCGTCTGGGCATCGAGGTCTTCGCCGAGTGCGCGGACGGCGAGGCCGAGGGTGATGGCGACGAGACCGGAGGCGGTCGTGGCGAGGCCGTTGATCTGGCCGCGCTCTCCCTTCGGCACCGTCCTGGCCTGCACGTCCTTGGAGGCGATGGACGTCAGGCACCGTCCGAGGGAGAACACCGCGAGCGCGACGATGATCGTCAGGCCCGCGGCGAGTCCGCTGCCGATCGCGGCGGTGACGGCCATGACGGCGACGGCCACTGCTTGGACGAGGGCGCCGACGAGCGTGACGAGCTTGCGCTGCCGGACCTTGATGACGAAGGGGGTGAGGAAGGCCTGGGGGAGCATCGAACCGGACTCGCGGATCGGCACGAGGGCGCCGGTGAGCGCGGCCGGCACGCCGATGGCGTGGAAGAGCCACGGCAGGACGGTCGAGGCGTTGACCATCTGGTCGCCCGAGGACTGCAGCGCGTTGGCCCCGACCAGGCGAAGGGTGTTGCCCGGCACGTTGCGCTGCACGTCGTCGGGCAGCTCGGCCTCGGCGTCGAGGTCGCGCTTGATCAGGCGCGCATGCAGGCGCTGGGTCGTCGTCACGGCGTCAATCTAGACGGCCCCACCCACAGCGCGTCCGCGGTGGCTAAGTGCGAGACCGCCCGCCCGTCTCCCGATGGCTGAGGTGCGAGGCCGCCCGCCCGTCTCCCGGTGGCTGAGGTGCGAGGCCGCCCGCGGCCGAAGCCTCGAAGCCCCGCCTGTGGACAACTCGACGTGCGAACCTCGCCAATTTCTCTACTGTGGTGGACCGAGAGGGCCCGGTGACGGGCCCGAGGGAGGATCACGTGAAGGCTGTTCGACGACCTGCTGCCCTGCTGGCCGCCATGACCCTGGCCGTTGGGGCCCTGTCTGCATGCGGGGGAGACGACCCTGACGGGGACGGCTCCAGCACCACCACGGCCACGCCCTTGGACCCGTCGTCCTCGTCGAGCAGCAGCTCGGGGTCAGGGAGCAGCACGAGTTCGTCGTCCGGGTCCGGGTCGTCGACGTCCACCAGCGCGAAGGGGGGTGCCCCCGAGTTGCCCGCGGCCGCCAAGGAACACACCGACGAAGGGGCGACGGCCTTCGCGAAGTTCTATTGGTCCGAAGGTGGCGAGGCTCTGAAGAGTGGGGACACGACGACCATTCGAGCACTTGCGTCGGACGAATGTGACGTGTGCGCGACCTATGCGAAGGCGATCGAGCGCGATGCCCGGAAGGGGTTGCACGCCAACGTGAATCCGAGTCGTATTGGCACTGCATCGATCACTGACGAGACCGAGAACAAGTCCGATCGAGTGGTCACGCTTGCCGTGAAGGACTCCGAGTACGAACTCGTGGATGAGTCGGGGGAGTCGACTGGCGTAGCCGACCCAGTCAGCTACGACATCCAGATTTATGTGGATTGGGAGGGGTCGGGATGGGTCGTCGTGGACACATTCATGATCACCGGGTAGTGCGAGTCATCGCCGTTCGGTTCCTACTCTCCCTCTTTTTGTTCTCCCTGTTCTCGCTGCAGATGTCGGCGGCTTCAGCAACGGTCGCCACGGAGCCGAAGCCACGCATTGAGAACCAACGCGTTACTTCTCAGGTCGCGGAGAAGCGGCAGATCCACCGAACCGCCGTCCGGGATGCCCAGATCGGCGCTGAGAACGGGAGCCGCTCCGATCCTTCGGTCAAGGGAAAGTCGATCAAGTTCATTGCACCCCCGAAGAAGTGGATCACCAAGACGATCTTCTGCTCGTCCGGCGGGCTCGACAGCGCATGCAGCGCAACGATCATCGACTGCCGTGCAACGGGGAAGTCGCCACGGATCGTCTACATGAGGGAAGAGGGCTCGAACCAGTGGTACGGGCCATTCAGCCAGTGCGGTGACGGGTACCCGCCTGCTCCCGACACCAACGACCCGACGCTTCCGCGCACGCCTCCGCCGCCGCCGGTGCCGACGATCACCCAGATCCGCGAGGCCTTCCTCGAGCTCCCCTTCGCCAAGCCGACGGTCTCGACCAACCCGGGCGAGGTCGATGGCAAGACGCTCAAGGACTTCAAGACCTACTACGCGGCGAGCTGGCCGGACGAGGGCTTGGCTCCCGGCGACGTGAGCAAGCCGGTCAAGCTGCTGTCGTGGACGATCGAGTTCAAGATCGCGTCGAAGGACTACCGCTACGACTTCGGTGACGGCCACACCTCGGGGTGGACGTCGAGCATCGGTGGTGTCTATCCCGACGGCGACGTGACGCACTCCTACCAAGAGGTGGGCACGAAGGACATCAAGGTCGACGCACGTCTCGTCGGCCAGTACCGCGTCAACGGCGGCGCCTGGCAGGACCTCGGCGCCGTCGCCGACCTTCAGGACGAGCCCGTCGCGGACATCCAGGTGGTCGGGACGCGCACTCGCCTCCAGGCTTACTGACGCACGGGCAGGCTCCCGCCACCGGCACGTGGCAGGAGCCGCCCGTCGGACACCCGGTCGCACGCCCCGATCTACGCGGAAGCCGGCGACTTGTGATCCGCTGGCGAGGAGACCTTCGCGAAGACCTGCGGATCACCATCGGCGATGAGCATGACCTCGTAGGGGTCGAAGCGATCACCTCGCTCCATCCCGGGCGTCCCGACCGGCATGGCAGGGACGCTGAGGCCGCGGGCCCCCTTCGGCCGGTTGGCGATGTACTCACGCATGTGGCGGGCAGGCACGTGGCCCACGAAGAGGTCGCCCCGACTCGTGCGGGCGAGATGGCACGACTGCAGGGCGGCCGGGATGTCGTGCCGGCTCCACACGGCATCGAGGTCGTCCGTCACCTCGGTCGTGACGGCGAAGTCGTGCTCTTCGGCGTGCTCGACCCAGCCTCCGCAGCATCCGCAGGACGGGTCCTTGTAGACGGTCATGGTCACCTGCTCTTCACGAGCAGAGTCCGTGGTGTCCGACGCGCGCCCGGTGGCGTCGCGGGGCGGGTCCGCGGCGGAGGCGGACGTCGACGGAGTGGCACCACCGCCACAGGCGGCGAGGACCCCGAGGAGGGGGAGGGCGAGCAGGGTTCGACGTGTCGTCGTCACGAGAGTCCTTCGGTGGAGTGGGGGCGCCCGGCCGGCGATGCCGGCCGGGCCGGTGGGGAGGAGGCGAGCTCAGAGGGCCTTGCGCATCTGCTCCATCGTCGTGATCTCGGCCTTCTGGTCCTTGACGACGGTCTTGGACAGTGCCAGCGCTTCGGCGTTCTTCCCGGCCTTGAGGTGCTTCTCGGCCATGTCGACGGCGCCCTCGTGGTGCTCGATCATCTGGTCGAGGAAGAGCCGGGACGCCTGCGGTCCGTCGGCCTTCTGGAGCTCAGCGATGTCCTCCGAACTGACCATGCCGTCCATGTGGTCGCCGTCCATGGACGGGTCGGAGCCGTGGCCGCCGTGCTCCATCGGGTGACCCCAGTCCTCGAGCCAGCCCTGCATCTTCGTGATCTCGGGCCCCTGTGCCTTCTTGATCTGGCGGGCGAGGTCGGCGACGTCGGCGTCGACGTCGTCCTTCTCGAGGAGGATGTCTGACATCTCGACGGCCTGCTGGTGGTGCATCGACATGCCTTGGGCATAGGTGACGTCGGCCTGGTTGAAGTCCTCCGCGGAACTACTCGACGAGCTCGACGTGCCGGAGCCGTGGCCGTCCGTGTGCGAGGAGCCGTCCGACGAGCAGCCGGCGAGGGCGAGGGCCGCCGCGGCGGCGAGTGCGGTGATCGGTGCGTGCTTGGGCATGGTGGATCTCTTCCTGACGAAGGGAGGTGCTGGGTGATCGGGGTGCGTCGGGCGGCGCCGTGGTGTCGGGCGCCACCGCTGGGCCGGTCACGTCCGGCTGATGCACAACCTCGTCAGGAGCTCGCGCGACCTGGCCCCGGGTGGGACGTCGTCGACGGGCAGGGGGAGGGCCGTGAGCCAGGTCGGGTGCGCGTGCCAGACCGCCCGACCACGTCCGCGGAGCCTGAGCGCGAGCGACAGGAGGACGAAGAGGCACATGGCCCCCATGGCTCCCGCGTCGTCCATGGCTCCCGCGTCGTCGCACGACCCGGCCGGGCACGAGTCGACGGCCGTCGGGTGGGGCTGCTCGTGACCGGAGGCATGGGCCACCGTCTGGTCGAAGACGGCATGGTGCCCGACGGAGAACCCGTGCATCGCGATGATCCCCGCGATGACCCCGGTCGTGAGTGCGAGCAGGACGGCCGTCCACGCGGGTCCTGCCGCGCGGAGCAGCTCGCGGTGCGCTGGCCTGCTCGTGCTCACGTGACCCACCTTAGGCCAGCCGTCGGATCCTCCTGTGGCCTACCCCCACGGGGTACGAGGTGTCCGAGATCTCGGACGAAGCCTGCGCCAGGACGCTGCGCGAGCACGGGCCCGAGCGTCACGATGGACACCTGCCGGAACACCGTCGTTCACCAGGAGACGCCATGTCCACCGAGAGTCACACGGCTGCCGCGACCGCGGCACCTGCCCACGAGGCGAAGGGGACGTGGCGCTTCTTCGTCTTCAGCGCCATCGGCATCTTCATGTTCTTCGTGCCGATCACCATCGGTGACGCCAACACGATCCCGCTGGACCACCTCGTCTCCGCGATCCAGGAGTACGCGGCGCCGGTCGTCCCCTTCGCGATCCTGGCGCTCGTGGCACTGGGCACCGCGCGCCCCTTCGTCACCGGCTCGTGGCGAGCGAGCACGACGCGCACGATCTTCGCCGTGCTCAACGTCGTCGGTCTGGTCGTCGCGCTGCTCATGATCACCTCGTCGGCGCCGGCGTGGTTGGCGGCGGAGGGGATCGGCCCCTTCCTGTGGGGCAAGCTCGTCATCCCGGTCGGGCTCATCGTCCCGGTCGGCGCGGTCTTCCTCGCCCTGCTCGTCGGCTACGGCCTCATGGAGTTCGTCGGCGTCATCGTCCAGCCGATCATGCGCCCGATCTTCCGCACGCCCGGCCGCTCCGCAGTCGACGCGGTCGCCTCCTTCGTCGGCAGCTACTCGCTCGGCCTGCTCATCACCAACCGCGTCTACCGCGAGGGCAAGTACAGCGCGCGAGAGGCGGCCATCATCGCGACCGGCTTCTCGACCGTCTCGGCGACCTTCATGATCATCGTCGCCAAGACGCTCGGGATCATGGACCTCTGGCTGACCTACTTCTTCGGCACGCTCGTCGTCACCTTCATCGTCACCGCGATCACCGTGTGGATCCCGCCGCTGTCGCGCATCGCCGACGACTACCACCCCGAGGCCACGCCCCAGCCCGAGGAGCTCGTGACCCGTGACCGCCTCGGCACCGCCTGGCGCGAGGCCAAGGCCACCCTCGCCGAGGTTCCCGGCTTCTGGAGCAACATCTGGTCCAACCTGCGCGACGGCACCCTCATGGCGGCGGCGATCCTCCCTTCGATCCTGTCGGTGGGGCTCATCGGCCTGCTGCTCGCCGAGCACACGCCGGTCTTCGACTGGCTCGGCTGGATCTTCGTGCCCTTCACCTGGGCGGCCCAGCTGCCGGAGCCGGTCCTCGCCGGCAAGTCGGTCGCCCTCGGCGTCGTCGAGATGTTCCTCCCGGCCGTACAGGCCGCCGGCATCGACTCGCTCGTCACGCGTTTCGTCGTCGCCGTGGTGGCCGTCTCGCAGATCATCTTCTTCTCGGCGATGGTCCCGTGCATCCTCGCGACCGACATCCCGCTGAAGATCTGGCACCTCGTCGTCGTGTGGTTCCAGCGCGTCGTGCTGACGATCCTCGTCGCCGCACCGGTGGCCCACGTCCTCCTCTAGCGTCGGCGGATGCCAGAGGTCCCGGCGCTGCGCCGCGCGGTCGCGATCCTGCGCCACCTGTCGGGTGCCAACCGGCCGGTGAGTGCCGGTGCGCTGGTCCGCGCGCTCGACCTGCCTCGCTCGAGCGTCTACGACCTCCTCGCCGTCCTCGAGGAGCTGGCGCTCGTCGCCAAGACGGACGGCGGCTACCTCCTCGGCGCCGGTGTCTCCGAGCTCGGCAGCGCCTACGTCCGCAGCGACCCCCTTCGTCGCCAGGCCCAGCCGGTCGTGCGGGACCTCGCGGAGAGCACCGGCGGGACGGCCCAGCTCGCCGTCCTGCGCGGCTGGGAGACGGTCTACCTCGTCAAGGAGCAGGCGGTCAGCTCGGCCGCCATCATCACCGCGACGGGCGTGCGGATGCCCGCCTACCTCACGGCGACAGGGCGGGCGATCATGTCCCGCATGGAGCGCCGCGAGGTCCTCGCGCCGCTCAGCGCGGAGGACGGTTTCGTCAACCGCACCGGCGCCGGACCCGGCACCCATCGCGAGCTCGCCGAGCTGCTCCGCCGGACCCGGGCCGAGGGTCATGCCGTCGAGCGCGGCGAGATCAGCCCGCACATCTGGACCGTGGCCGCCCCGGTCGTCGACCACCTCGAGCGCCCGGTCGCCGCGATCGGTCTGTACGACACCATGCGCGAAGGGGAGGCCCCGCACCCCGAGCGGGAGGCGGCCGCGCGACCGCCGTGCGTCGCGCGGCAGCGGCCGTCACCGCCCGACTGCGCGGGGCGAGGTGACGGCGACCGTCGAGCCGGTCACCACCTGCTTCTCCGGGTGAAAGACATCCCGCGTGCAGAGTCACGCGGGATGTCTTTGAACCAGCCGACCTCACCTCGCCGGCAGGATCGTCCCCACGCACTCACCGAAGTCGATGACCGACCCGTCAGCACCCGGCGCGCGGCCCCGCAGCACGACCGTCTGACCGTCCTCGAGGAAGCGCTGCTCGCGACCGTCGGCGAGCACGAGCGGCTCCTTGCCGCCCCACGACAGCTCCATGAAGGACCCACGCTGGTCGCGCTCGTCGCCCGACACCGTGCCGGAGCCGAAGAAGTCGCCGGGCCGCAGCGAGGCGCCGTTGACGCTCATGTGCGCGACCATCTGCGGCGCGGTCCAGTACATCGCCCGGTAAGGCGGGTGCGAGACGACCTCGCCGTCGAGCTCGACCTCCATCGTGATGTCGAGGGCCCAGTCCTGACCCCCTTCGTCGAGGTAGTCGGCGAGGGCGTGCTCGCGCTCCGGCGGCGACACCCGGGCCGCCTCGAGCGCGTCCCACGGCACGACCCACAGCGAGATCGACGAGGCGAAGGACTTGCCGAGGTAGGGCCCGAGGGGCACGTACTCGAAGCCCTGGATGTCACGCGCGGACCAGTCGTTGAAGAGCACGACGCCGAAGAGGTGCTCCGCGGCGGCCTGCGACACCGACACCTCGCCCTCGGGTGCGGACCCGCCGATCACGAAGCCCAGCTCCGCCTCGATGTCGAGCCGGCGCGACGGACCGAAGCTCGGGGTCCCGCCCTCCTCGGGCCGCAGGCCCTTGGGCCGCGGCACGTCGGTGCCGGACGGCACGACCGTCCCGGCGCGACCGTGGTAGCCGACGGGCAGGTGCTTCCAGTTCGGCAGCAGCGGCGCCTGGTCGGGGCGGAACATCCGACCGATGTTGCTCGCGTGCTGCTCCGACGCGTAGTAGTCGACGTAGTCGGCGACGGTGAAGGGCATGTGCATCGCCACCTCGGCGACCGGCGTCGCGGCGGCGGCGACGATGCCGTCGAGCCCGTCGGTCGTCACGACCTCCTGCAGCCACGTCCGCAGCGGCTGCCAGGCGGTGTGGCCGGCGGCGAGCAGTGCGTCGAGGTTGCTCCCGGACGCCGCGTCACCCACCTCGACGGCCAGCGCGGGGCCGCCGGCACCGGCCACCGCCGGCACGAGGTCGCGCAGTGAGATCGCCACGTCACCGAGGCGCACGCCCAGCCGGGGGTCACCATCGGCGGGGGAGAAGGAGCCGTAGGGCAGGTTGTCGGGGCCGAAGCCCTCGGTCGAAAGTCGTTGTGCCGCAGTCGTCATGGAGTCGTACCTCTCGTCAGGTCGCGGGGAAGAGATCAAGTCGGTGCAGGCTGTCGGCGGGCTCGCCGACGCTGCACGTGCCAAAGCTGGTGAAGGAGTCGCGCCACGCCCCGTCGGACGCCGCGGCGGCCTCGCCGAGGCGCGCCGGGTCGGTCTCGGCGAGCCAGCCGGCGACGACGTCCCGGTCCTCGCCGGCGCGCGCCGCCTGCGTCGCGAGCGCGATGTTGAGGAAGCCGTGGTGGGTGAAGCCCGTCCCGGCGTTGGTGTAGCGCACCGCCTCGTGCAGCCCGGCCGTGAGCTTGAAGGGCAGCCCCGCGGACACCGCGGCGACGAGGACGTCACCGAGCTCCTGCGGGGTGGGGAAGAGGTGCGCCTCGATCCCGCCCGTGCGGTACTTCAGGCGAAGGGGGGTCCCCGCCAGCAGGTCGAGCGCCCCCTGCGAGACCTGGGCTGCCGTCAGCTCCACGTAGACCGGCAGGTCGGTCACCGCTGCGGCCTCGCGGATCTGGGCCCCCACAGCGACCGGTCGTCGGGGGAGGTCTTGAGCTCCACGGCCACGACCTGCAGCTCTGGGGCCACCCCCTTCGCCATCTCGAGAGCCTCGCCGAGCCGGCCCGCCGGCGTGACGACGGAGACCTCGACGGGGCCACCGGAGAGGTCGAGGCCGGCCGCGACCCGACGCGCCTCCGGCAGATCCGCCAGCGACAGCACGGCCGGGCCCACGGCACCCTCGAGGAGCGTCGAGCGCCGCGCGACGTGGTCGGTGACGGCCTGCGCCACGGGCGCCAACCCGGGCGGGAAGGTCGCGGCGTCGTCGAAGAACTCGACGAACTGCTCGGGCACGGCGCTCATACGTCACCCACCCAGCGCCCGCCGGTCCACGACCGCGCGTAGATGCCGTCGTCGACGGCCACGCCACCCTCGCCTAGGTCGAGGGGACGGAAGGTGTCAACCATGACCGCGGTCTCGTCGAAGTACTCCGCGCCGAGCGACGCCTCGACGGCACCGGGCTGCGGGCCGTGCGCGTGCCCGCCGGGGTGCACCGAGATCGAGCCCTTGCCGATGCCCGAGCCCTTGCGCGCCTCGTAGTCGCCGTCGACGTAGAACATGATCTCGTCGCTGTCGACGTTGGAGTGGTAGTACGGCACCGGCACGGCGAGCTCGTGGTAGTCGACCTTGCGCGGCACGAAGTTGCAGATGACGAAGTTGTGCCCCTCGAAGACCTGGTGGACCGGCGGCGGCTGGTGCACCTTGCCCGTGATCGGCATGTAGTCGCGGATGTTGAAGACGTAGGGGTAGAGGCAGCCGTCCCAGCCGACGACGTCGAAGGGGTGCTCCGGCACCGTGTGGATCGTGCCGGCGATGCCGCTCGGTCCGCGCCCGCGGTGCTTGATGTGCACGTCGACGTCCTGCTCGTCGACGAGCAGCGGCTGCGTCGGGCCGCGCAGGTTGCGCTCGCAGTAGGGCGCGTGCTCGAGCAGCTGGCCGTAGCGCGAGAGATAGCGCTTCGGCGGGGCGATGTGGCTGCTCGCCTCGATGGCGTAGAGGCGCGCGGTCTCGCCCTCGCGCAGCACCCACCGGTGGATCGTCGCGCGGGGGATGATCGCGTAGTCGCCCTCGGCGACCTCGAGCGCGCCGAACTGCGTCTCGAGCAGCGCCGACCCGCGCTCGACGTAGACGCACTCGTCACCGATGGCGTTCTTGTAGAGCGGCGAGGTGAGGCCGACGTAGGCGTAAGAGATGCGCACGTCGCCGTTGCCCAGGACGAGCCGGCGCCCGGTCACCGCATCGGTGGTCGCGGCCTGCTCGTCGGTGAAGAGGTCGTGCAGCTTGAGGTGCCGGGGGAGCAGCGGCTCGTTGGGCGTGAGCGTCTGGTCGGGCAGCTCCCACGGTCGCGCCCCGACGATGCTCGACGGGATGTGCCGGTGGTAGAGCAGCGAGCTGTCGGAGCTGAAGCCCTCCTCGCCCATGAGCTCCTCGGAGAGGATGCGGCCGTCGGCGTCCTTGAAGAGGGTGTGCCGCTTGTCCGGCACGGGTCCGACCTGGCGGTAGTGGGCCATGGTCACTCCTTCGTCTGCGGCGGGGTCCCCGCCTGGTGGGTGTCGTGGGGTCGGGTGCGGAGGAGGGTCAGAAGGTCCCGACCGTCAGGCCGAGCGCGGTGACGACGACCAGGCCGATGAGCGGCACGACCACGGTCACGGCGAAGATGTCCTTGTAGGACTCACGGTGCGAGAGCCCGCAGACGAGCAGGAGCGTGATGATCGCTCCATTGTGGGGCAGTGAGTCGAAGCCCGTCGCGGCCATCGCGGTCACCCGGTGCATCAGCTCCATCGGGATCCCCTGCTCGGTCGCCATCTGCGCGAGCTGCTCGCCGAAGGTCGACAGCGTGATCGTCAGGCCACCGGACGCCGAGCCGGTGAGACCGGAGATGCCGGTCGTCGAGACCGCGGCGACGATGGCCGGGTTGTCGCTCACGCCGAAGAAGCCGTCGCGCACGGTGGCGAAGACGGCCAGCGACGCGATGACCGCGCCGTAGGCCACCTCGCTCGCGGTGTTGAAGACCGGCAGGACGGCATTGCGGGCGCCCTCGGTGATCCCCTCGACGTACGAGGAGGCGGACCCCGGCCGCAGGGCGAAGACGAGCAGGATGCCGGCGAGCATCGCGACGGTCACCGACCAGATGCCGGTCACGGCGCTCAGGTCGGTGGCGCCGAACTTCTCCTCGGCCAGGTAGCTGACGTCGAGGGCGGGGAAGACGACGTAGGTGCACAGCGCGTTGACCGCGACGATGACGAGGATCGGGGCGAGCCCGACAAGGCCGGCGAGGGCGGTGGGCTGCTGGCCAGTGCCCTCGGTGGCCATGGCCACGGCGGACGAAGGGGAGGGACGCTCGGCCGTCGCGACCGCGGTGCGTGCGGGGCTGGTCTGCGTGGCGCCGGCACCGTCGTGCCCGTCGGCGTC
>NZ_JBNFOF010000058.1:0-15552 GCF_057364645.1 Janibacter sp. CFPM2_SD2 | reverse complement strand
GCTCGCCGGGCACACCCTCGCCGAGGCCGCCCCGGGCAGTCCGCTGCGGGCAGCGATCGCCGGGCTCGCGGCCGACCTGCTCGGCGTCGCGGCACCCTCGGCCCCCGCCGGTCCGCGGCGTCGGCTGCTGCGACGCGCCTGAGTGCGGTCGCCCGCGAGGTCGGGTGCCCGAGCCGCGCGCGGGTACGACGCGGATCACTCGTCGTGGTCGGGCCTGCCACCGGTGCGGCGCACGTGCCACGATGAGCCCGTGGTGAACAGACTCGGAGCCCTCGACGCGTCCTTCCTCTACCTGGAGGAGCCGACGCTGCCCATGCATGTGGGGTCGGTCATGGTCTTCGAGCCGTCTGCCGAGGGCTTCGACTACGACCGCTTCGTCGCCGTGGTCGGGGACCGCATCGCCGGGCACTCGCGCTACCGCCAGCGCATCCGCGAGGTGCCGGCGAGGATCGACAACCCCGTGTGGGTCGACGACGCGCACTTCGACATCGGCTACCACGTGCGTCGCTCGGCGATCCCGGCGCCGGGTGGCGCGGCCGACCTCGAGGACTTCATCGGCCGGATCATGGCCCGACCGCTCGACCGTGCCCGTCCGCTCTGGGAGGCCTACTTCGTCGAGGGCCTCGAGGGTGGCCGCTTCGCCGTCGTGACGAAGGCGCACCAGGCGATGGTCGACGGCATCCACGCGGTCGACCTCGCCCAGCTGCTCATCGACCCCGACGCCGTGCCCGTCGACGAGCGGGCCGGCGAGCCGCGCAAGGCCCCCTCCGACGTGCGCATGGTGACCGACGCGCTGCTCGGCTCGGTCCTCAACCCCGCACGTGTCGTGCGCGGCATCGGCTCCGGCCTCCGCGACGTCTCCCAGACCGGGCGGGACCTCACCGCGACGGCCGGCCGGGTCGCCTCGACCCTCGCCCGCGTCGGGACCCGTCCCGCCCCGAGCTCACCGCTGCGCACCACCGTCGGGGCTGCTCGGCGCTATGTCATGGTGCAGACCGACCTCGACGACTACCGCAAGATCCGCAGCCGCCTCACCCGCGGCCGCTACGTCGACGACGTGTCGATCAACGACGTCGTCCTCGCGACGATCACCGGCGCCCTGCGCGCCTGGATGCAGACCCGCGGTCTGCCGGTCACCGCGACGACGACCCTGCGGGTCATGGTGCCGCTGAGCATCGTCGACGGGTCCGGCGACCCGCTCACCGACAACGCCATGGCCGCGTGCTTCATCGACCTGCCGATCGGGGAGAACACGCCGTCGATGCGGCTGCACCAGATCGCCTTCGCCATGCGCCAGCAGATCGAGTCGACCTCCGTCGAGGGGGTCGGTGCGACGTCGCTGGCCGGCATCGGAGGCTTCGCCCCGCCGACCCTGCACACGCTCGGGGCCCGGCTCGGCAGTGCCATGAGCCGACGGCTCTTCAACCTCGTCATCACCAACGTCCCCGGCCCCCAGCAGTCACTGGAGGTCGAGGGCTGCCAGCTCATCGAGACCTATCCGGTCATGCCGCTCGGTCGCGGCCAGGGCCTGTCGATCGGCCTGACCTCCTACGACGGCAAGGTCTACTACGGGCTCACGGGTGACCGTGACTCGATGGCCGACCTCGACGTGCTCGCCCGCTCCATCGACGACTCGCTCGCCGAGCTGCGCTCGGCCCCGAGGGGGCGTGCCTGATGCGCGTCTACGTGCCGATGCTCCTCGGTGAGCTCGCGGCGGTGCCGGCCCCGGGACGACTGCCGGAGCGCGCCCCCTTCGCCGTGACGAACGCGGTCCGCGCCCTCGACCCGACGGCCGACGAGGAGGACCTCGAGTTCGAGGCGATGTGCCAGGCGCTCGACGCCGCCCGCGACCTCGGCCCCCGGGCGTCGCGTCGTCGCCTCGGCGGACCTGCCGGACGCGCCGGGCACCGGTGACACCGGCCGGCTCGACGCGGCCGTCGTCGTCGAGCTCGCCGACATCGTGAGCTTCCACGTCGAGGAGGACGAAGGGGAGGTCGGCGCCGGCTACGACGACCTGCTCTGGTACGACGTCACCGAGCTCGCTGACCTCGCCGCCGAGTAGGCCCCCCGCGCGACGGCGAAACCCTGCAAAACCCTAGGGTCTTGCAGGGTTTCGCCATCGTGTGGCGCGGGCGAGTCAGGCGAGGCGCTCGGTCAGCAGGCGGACCTCGGCGTCGATCGAGTCGACGACGGCCGGCTGGGCCGCCTGCTCGACCTTCTTGCCCATGAGCGGGATCGAGCAGGTCAGGTCTCCGGCGAAGGCCAGGCGCGACTCGGTGCCGGCGGGGGAGAGGTCGATGGTGCCGCGCATGCGCAGCGGCACACCGGCGACCGTGAGGTCGATGTCGGCGCGCCGCGAGCCGTCGGCGGTCGGCGGGTGCCAGGTCTGCTGCTCGTCGATCCGCAGCGTCTCGCCGACCATCGAGACGACCGGGCCCGGCATGCCGGCCGTCGGCAGCACCCGGGTGGTCTGGACGACGACGGCGTCGCCGGTGCGCGTCACCGTCGCCGTCGATCCGGGGAGCGGCTCGACCTTGGCCTCCTGGTAGTCCTGCGACTCGACGACGGCGAAGGCGTCCTCGACGCCGGCGGGCAGGGCGGCCTCACGGGTGATCCTCATGGGCACACGCTAGCGCTGCGGGCCCCGGAGTCAGGAGCGCAGCGCTGTGCTCGTCGAGCGCAGCAGCTCGCTCGCCCGAGCGCACTCGGCAGCGAGCAGCGCGCGGTGGCGGCCGAGGACCGACACGACCTGGTGGATGCGCTCCTGCAGGGACTCGCGCAGTCGCTCGGACTGCTCGACCGAGCGGGCGTCGGCGACGCCCGCGATGCCCCAGCCACGCTCGACCGAGCCGTCACGCACGGCCAGGCCTGCGGCCTGTGCCTCCTCCTCGATCGCCCGCAGGCGGGCGATCGCCTCGGCGAGCTCGGTGGCGGTCGAGTGCAGGCTGCGGCCGCACGCGTCCATCGCACCGGCGGTGGCCGAGGTGGCCTCGGCGAGCTGCTCGGCCTGCTGGCGTCGCTCGAGGGCGCTCGGACCGCGCCAGCCCGGCGAGGCCTCCGCCAGGGCCAGGCGCAGGGCCTGCGCATCGGCGTGCAGCACCACGGCACGGCTCCGCAGGGAGGCCGCCAGAGCGCTCAGCGAGCCGGGGTCGCCCAGCAGGGGGTGGCTCATCGCAGCTCCCGCACCTGTGGTCGGGTCCCGGTGCCCGTGGCACGGTCGGAGGCGCTGGCCCGGGTGGCCACTGGTCCGAGGGAGAGCGCCAGCTCGCGGCAGCCCGCCGAGATCTCGCGGAGGCCGTCGACGGCATCGTCGACCATGGCGTCGAGCGCCTGCTGGGTCGCGTGGTCCCCGACGGTCACGAGGTGGTCGAGCAGCAGCTCGCCGGCGGCCGCAGTGTGCTCGCCCGTGGCGGACAGGGCGTCGGCGAGCACCTGGATGTCCTCGGGGCGAGGGTGCGAAGGGGGCATGGTCCGGTCAGCCTAGCGACGGGCGTGGTCCCGGGGTCGGAGGCCGTCCACAGGGGCCGCGCGCCGCCCCTGCCGGACCCGCTGTGGGGGGTGCACGTGACGCGTGTCATAGGGGGCTACGCTCGTCGTGAGCGGGACGACGAGGTCCCGCGACACGTGACGACGCGACCGAGGACGCCCATCCATGGCACAGTTGCCTGCCCACCCCGCCACCGACACCGAAGGCCCTCTTGCCGACGCCGCCACCGCGGCCGGCGCGGACGCCCCCTTCGTCGAGCGGTACCTGCGACATGTCGACGCGACGGCCCTGGGTGGCCGCTCCGTCGACGACCTGGTGGCGATGGCCACCAGCCATCGTGAGGTGGCGGCGACGCGGGCGCCGGGTGAGTCGATCGTCCGGGCCGCCGACGGCGTGCTGCACATCGTGACCTCCGACCGGCCCTTCCTCGTCGACTCGGTCCTGGGTGAGCTCGGGGCCGAGGGCATCGGGGTCTCCCTGCTCATCCACCCGCTCTTCGTCGTCCGCCGCGACGCCGAGGGTCGACTCGTCGAGGTGCTCGACGCCGACCCGCGCACGCCGCACCCCGACGCCGACCTGCACGACGAGTCGTGGATCCGGATCGAGCTCGCCGACCGCTGCGACATGGCGATCGTCGAGGACCGCGTCTCCGAGGTCGTCGACGCGGTCGCCGCGGCGGTCGACGACTGGGACCAGATGTCGGCGGCGGTGGGGGAGCTCGTGACCGCGCTCGACGAGGGGCGCGGCGTCGGCAGCAGCGAGTCGCAGACCGCGGCCGCGGAGTTCCTGCGCTGGCTCGTCGACGACCACTTCACCTTCATCGGCTCGCGCGACCACACCATCGACGGCGGCGAGATCACTCCCATGGCCGGCAGCGGCCTGGGCGTGCTGCGCGAGGACACGACCGCCGAGGCGATCACGCCGCTCGGGGGCGGCGGCGAGGACGTCGACTGCCTCGCGATCGGCAAGTCGCACGCCGTGCTGCCGGTGCACCGCGTCGCCCACCCCGACCTCATCGCCGTGCGCTTCCGCGACGCCGAGGGCCGGCTCGTCGAACGCCGTCTCGCCGGGCTCTTCGCGTCCACCGCCTACACGAGCTCGGTGCTGACGATCCCGCTCATCTCCGACAAGGTGCAGCAGATCCTCGCCGACTCTGGCTGGGCCCGCGACAGCCACTCGGGTGCCTTCGCGATGCGGCTCTTCGAGACCTTCCCCCGCGACGAGCTCTTCCAGGCGCCGGTCGCGCACCTCAGCCAGGTCGTCACCTCGATCCTCAAGATGGTCCACCGGATGCGCACGGCGACCTTCCTGCGGCTCGACACCGGCGGGCAGTTCGTCTCCGCGATCATCTACCTGCCCCGCGACCGCTACACGACGACGGTGCGGCACCGCGTCGAGGACGAGCTGCGCGAGGCGACTGGTGCGGACGAGGTCAGCTTCACCGCGCACGTCTCCGAGGAGCCGATGGCCCGGCTCTACTACATCCTGCGCGGCTCGCAGGGCGTCCACATGCCCATCGGCGAGGCCCAGCGCCACCTCGAGCGTGCGGTCGCCGACGCGACCCTGACGTGGGAGGAGCGCCTCGTGCGGCGCGCCGACGAGCTCGTCGGGTCCGAGGTCGCGGGCGAGCTCATCGCCCCGTGGGCCGGCGGATTCCCCGTCGACTACGAGGACGACTTCGACGCCGCCCAGGCCGTGGCGGACCTGAAGAACCTCGTCCGCCTCGGTACGGACACCCCCTTCGCCTGTGCTCTCTACGACCCCCGTCGCGGCCACGGCGGCGGCGAGGACCCGCGCATCCGCCGGATCAAGCTCTTCAGCCTCGACGAGCTGATCCTCGACGACCTCATGCCGATCTTCCGTGACCTCGGCACCCAGGTCATCGAGGAGGAGCCCTACACGCTCACCCGGGCCGACGGGGTCACCGCAGGCGTCTACGACATGAGCCTGCGGGTACCCGACGCCGCCCTGTGGGAGTCGCGCAGCCACGAGGACCTGCGCGAGCTCGTCGAGTCCACGGTCATCGCCGTGCGCGCCGGGCGCACCGAGTCCGACGGCTTCAACGCGCTCGTCATCCGCGCCGGGCTCACCTGGCGGCAGGTCGCGCTGCTGCGCGCCATCGGCCGCTACCTGCGCCAGGCCGGCGGCAGCTGGGGGCAGACCAGCCTCGAGGCCGCGCTCGTCGACAACCACGAGATCGCCCGCGACCTCGTCGAGCTCTTCGAGACCCGCTTCGACCCCGAGCGCTACGGCGGCCTCGCCGACGACGAGCGGACCGCTGCCGAGGCCGAGGTGACCCAGCGCATCCACGACGCGCTCGAGGAGGTCACCTCCCTCGAGCACGACCGGATCATCCGGGCCTTCGTCGGCGTCATGGCTGCGACGCTGCGCACGAGCTACTTCGTCCGGGACGCGCAGGGGGAGCCGCTGCCGCGGATCTCGCTCAAGCTCGAGCCGGCCCGCGTGCCCGACATGCCCAAGCCGCACCCGGCCTTCGAGATCTGGGTGCACAGCCCGCAGGTCGAGGGCGTCCACCTGCGCTTCGGCGCGGTGGCCCGCGGCGGCCTGCGCTGGAGCGACCGGCGCGACGACTTCCGCACCGAGGTCCTCGGCCTCGTCAAGGCGCAGATGGTCAAGAATGCCGTCATCGTCCCGACGGGCAGCAAGGGCGGCTTCTTCGGCAAGCAGCTGCCCGACCCGTCGGTCGACCGCGAGGCGTGGATGGAGGCGGGCCGCTCGGCCTACCGGGCCTTCATCTCCGGCCTGCTCGACGTGACCGACAACCGCGTCGACGGCGCGATCGTGCCGCCCGAGCGGGTCGTGCGGCACGACGGTGACGACTCCTACCTCGTCGTCGCCGCCGACAAGGGCACGGCGACCTTCTCCGACCTGGCCAACTCGATCGCCCGTGAGTACGGCTTCTGGCTCGATGACGCCTTCGCCTCCGGCGGCTCGGTCGGCTACGACCACAAGGGCATGGGCATCACCGCGCGCGGCGCGTGGGAGTCGGTCAAGCGGCACTTCCGCGAGCTCGGCCACGACACGCAGACCGAGGACTTCACCGTCGTCGGCATCGGCGACATGAGCGGTGACGTCTTCGGCAACGGCATGCTGCTGTCCGAGCACATCCGCCTCGTCGCGGCCTTCAACCACCTGCATGTCTTCATCGACCCGCAGCCCGACGCGGCGGCCTCCTTCGCCGAGCGCCGCCGGCTCTTCGACCTGCCGCGCAGCACGTGGGACGACTACGACCGCTCCCTGATCAGCGAGGGCGGCGGCGTCTGGTCGCGCAGCGCGAAGTCGATCCCCGTGAGCGAGCAGGCAGCGGCCGCGCTCGGACTCGACGGGGCGACGTCGATGACGCCCACCGAGCTGATCCACCTCATCCTCCAGGCGCCCGTCGACCTGCTGTGGAACGGCGGCATCGGCACCTATGTCAAGGCCGCCGACGAGTCCCACGCCGAGGTGGGGGACCGGGCCAACGACGCCATCCGCGTCGACGGAGGGCAGGTCCGTGCCCGCGTCATCGGCGAAGGGGGCAACCTGGGTGCCACCCAGCGCGGCCGGATCGAGGCGGCCGGGGCGGGCGTGCGCGTCAACACCGACGCCGTCGACAACTCCGCCGGCGTCGACACCTCCGACCACGAGGTCAACATCAAGATCCTGCTCGGCGAGGCGATCCGCCGCGGCTCCCTCGACGAGGACGCCCGCGTCGAGCTGCTCGCGTCGATGACCGACGAGGTCGCCGACCAGGTCCTGCGCGACAACTACGAGCAGAACGTGCTGCTCGGCAATGCCCGCGCCCAGCACGGCGACATGCTCGTCGTCCACGAGCGGCTCATGGAGTCCCTCACCGAGCGGGGCGAGCTCGACCGCGGGCTGGAGTTCCTCCCGAGCAGCTCCGAGGTGCACGACCGCCTCGACGCCGGTCAGGGCCTGTCCTCGCCGGAGCTGTCGGTCCTGCTCGCCTACTCGAAGCTGGCGCTCAAGTCCGACCTGCTCGACTCCGACCTGCCCGACGACCCGGCGACCGAGCGACAGCTGACGGACTACTTCCCGACGCCGCTGCGCGAGCGCTTCCACGACGAGCTGCAGGCACACCCCCTTCGTCGGGAGATCGTGACGACCGCCGTCGCCAACGACCTCGTCAACCGGGGCGGCATCACCTTCGTCCAGCGGGCCGTCGAGGAGACGAGCGCGACGTCAGCGCAGGTGGCGCGAGCCTTCCTCGTGGCCCGGCAGATCTTCGGCCTCGACGACTTCGTCGCCCGGGTCGAGGCGCTCGACAACGTCGTGCCGACGCAGACCCAGACCCGGCTCTACCTCGAGCTGCGCCGGCTCATGGACCGTGCGGTGCGGTGGTTCCTCGCCAACCGCGCGGGCAAGCTCGACGTGACCGGCGAGATCGAGCGCTTCGGCGAGCCGGTCTCGACGCTGGCGCCGCAGATCCCCGACCTGCTGCGCGGCTCCCAGGCGGAGCGTCTCGGGCGCAAGACGCAGGACCTCGTCGACGCGGGCGTGCCGAGCGACCTCGCGCGGCGCACCGCGATCCTGCTCGACCTCTACTCCGTGCTCGACATCGTCGACATGGCGCACGAGAGCGGTCGCGAGCTGCTCGAGGTCGCCGAGACCTACTACCAGGTCTCCGAGACCTTCGGCATCGACGAGCTGCTCATCATGGTCACCCGCCTGCCCCGTGAGGAGCAGTGGGATGCGATGGCCCGCGGCGCCCTGCGCGACGACCTCTACGCGACCCTCCAGTCGCTGACGAGTGCCGTGCTCGAGCGCGAGGGCGGCGACGCCTCGGCCCGGCTCGCGGAGTGGTCGCGCGAGCACGACGAGGCCGTCGAGCGCGTGCAGACCCAGCTCGCCGGGATCCGCCAGCTGCCCTCGCCGGGGGTCGCCGCGCTCTCGGTCGCGCTGCGCACGCTGCGCTCGGTCACCCGCTGATCACCCGGTCCGGCAGTGTCCGCACGTCACTAGGATCGCGACGTGCGGACACTGTCGGACTTCCTGCGGACCACCCCCGGCCTCGAGGCTGCGGACACCGAGTGGCTCCACCTGCTCGTCGAGGACTGGCACCTGCTCGCCGACCTGTCCTTCAGCGACCTCGTGCTGTGGCTCCCGCGCGAGGAGGGGTGGGTCGCCGCCGCGCACACCCGCCCCATGACCGGCCCGATGGTCTTCGTCGAGGACATCGTCGGCCAGGGCGAGGCGGCGGTCTTCGGGGACCTCGTGAGCCGGGCGGTGCGCGACGGGCAGAGCGAGCACGTGCGCGAGCGCGGGCAGGACCTGCTCCACGAGCGGGCTCGCCCGGTGCGTCGGGCCGGTCGCATGATCGGCGTGCTCAGCGTGCACGACCAGCTCGACAGCGGTCGGCCGCAGACGCGCCTCGAGGAGAGCTACGGTCACATGAGCGACGAGCTCTTCCTCATGGTCGCCGAGGGCACGTGGCCGACGACCGGGTCACCGAGCGGTGCCCGCCGGGGCGCACCCCGCGTCGGTGACGGCGTCATGCGGCTCGACGTCGCGGGTGTCGTGCACTACGCCTCGCCCAATGCGCTCAGCGCGATCCGCAAGCTCGGTCACCAGGGCCCGATCGAGGGCGAGGTCCTGCTCCAGGTGATCAGCGGTGTCGCCGGGCAGCCGGGGCAGCTCGACGAGGGGCTGGCCCTCGTCGCCATGGGTCGGGCCGCGTGGCGCTCCGATCTCGCCGCCAACGGCGCTGCGCTCGCTGCGTGCGGCGTGCCGCTCATGCACGGCCGCGAGCGGCACGGCGCGATCGTCCTCGCGCGCGACGTCTCCGAGCTGCGGCGGCGCGGCGACGAGCTGATGACCAAGGACCAGACGATCCGGGAGATCCACCACCGGGTCAAGAACAACCTGCAGACCGTCGCCGCCCTGCTGCGGATGCAGTCGCGACGGGTGCCCGACGGGGTCGCCCGCACGGCCCTGGACGAGGCGGTCCGTCGGGTCGGGGTGATCGCCATGATCTACGAGGCGCTGAGCACCGGATTCGCCGAGGCGCTGGACTTCGACGACGTCGCGGTGCGCGGTCTGCGTGCGATCGTCGAGGTGGCGCGCACGACGGGGGCGATCGACTCCCGCTTCGCGGGGTCCTTCGGGATGATGCGGGCCGAGGACGCGACGGCCGTCGGGCTGATCCTCAGCGAGCTGATCCAGAACGCCGTCGAGCACGGGGTGCCCGAGGGCGGAACGGTCTCGGTCGAGGCCGAGCGCAGCACCGAGGGCGACGTCGATATCCTGCGGGTGACCGTCGTCGACGACGGGCAGGGTCTGCCGACGGGATTTCGCCCGAGCAAGGCGGGCCTGGGCACGCGCATCGTCACCTCGATGGTCCACGACCTCGGCGGGCAGATTCGCTGGGACGATGCCGAGCCCCGCGGCACCCGGGTGCGCTTCAGCGCGCGGCTGCGGCCGGTCGACGGCTGACCTGGCACCGTCGCGGACATGACGAAACCGCCCCCGAGCGGGTGCTCGGAGACGGCGCGGTCAGGGGGTGGACGTCAGCCGGCGCGGCGGGCGCGGGCCTTGCGACGCTTGAGCGCGCGGCGCTCGTCCTCGGAGAGGCCACCCCAGACACCGGCGTCCTGGCCGGACTCGATGGCCCACTTCAGGCAGGTGTCGACGACCTCGCACCGGCGGCACACCTTCTTGGCCTCTTCGATCTGCGCGATCGCTGGGCCGGTGTTGCCGATGGGGAAGAAGAGCTCGGGATCTTCGTCGAGACACGCTGCGCGGTCGCGCCAATCCATGGGGGTGGTGCTCCTTGTCGTCGGGGAGGTCGTGCACGCTGTGTGTTGCTGGCCGGGGCCGACGTTGGGTCATGCCCGCCGGGGGCGTCCACGACCCAAAACACACATCATTGTTCACGCTACTGCGGCGTATGCCAACAGTGTGGGACGACAGCTTTGTTCCCGCACGGCGTGTGTTGGGTCACCTACGCTGCAGGACGTGACCCCGAGCAACCCCCCTTCGCGCCCCACACCACCTGCCCTCGCCGCCGCTGCGGTGAGCGCCGTCGAGGCCCTCCTGCTCCTCGCGACGGCCGCGATCTACGGGCTCGAGCTGGCCGACGGGCGGGCAGAGGACCCGAGCACCGCGTCGATGTCGATGGTCGTCGCGATCATCTTCGCGATCCTGCTCGCCGTCCTCGCCGGGGCATGGGTCAAGGGCGCGCTGTGGCCCCGCAGCCCGACGATCGTGTGGAACGTCCTGCTCCTGCCCGCCGCCTGGACCCTGGCCCAGACCAACGGCCTGTCGTTCGGCCTGGGGCTCGCGGCCCTGGCGCTCGCCGGGGCCGTCGCGGCGCTCATGGCGCCCTCGCCGCACCTGCCGGACGGGGTGGCGTGATGGGCTTCGACGTCGTCGAGGCGAGCATCGCCTCCCTTCGTGCTGCGCTGGAGTCGGGGGAGACGACGAGCGAGGAGCTGGTCCGCGCCTACCTGGCCCGCATCGAGGCATACGACTCCGCCGGCCCACGGCTCAACGCCGTCGTCGTGCCCAACCCCGCGGCCCTCGACGATGCCCGCGCCAGCGATGCCCGCCGGGCGAAGGGGGAGACTCTCGGCCCGCTCGACGGCATCCCCTACACGGCCAAGGACTCCTACCTCGCCACCGGGCTCACCTGTGCCAGCGGGTCGCCGGCCTTCGCCGACCTCGTCGCGCAGCGCGATGCCTTCACCATCGAGCGGCTGCGCGGCGCTGGTGCCGTGCTCATCGGGCTCACCAACATGCCGCCCATGGCCAACGGCGGCATGCAGCGCGGGGTCTACGGGCGGGCCGAGAGCCCCTACAACGGCGACTACCTCACCGCGGCCTTCGGCTCCGGCAGCTCCAACGGCTCGGGGACGGCGACGGCGGCGAGCTTCGCGGCCTTCGGCCTGGGGGAGGAAACCTGGTCCTCCGGGCGGGCACCGGCGAGCAACAACGCGCTGTGCGCCTACACGCCCTCGCGGGGCGTGATCTCGGTGCGGGGCAACTGGCCGCTCGTGCCGTCGATGGACGTCGTCGTGCCGCACGCCCGGACGATGGCCGACCTGCTCGAGGTGCTCGACGTGGTCGTCGCCGACGATTCGGACACCACGGGTGACCTGTGGCGCACCCAGCCGTGGATCGAGGTGCCCGCGGCCTCGCAGGTGCGGCCGGGGGTCCTACCCGGCGCTCGCCGCGGACGGCGCGGCACGCTGGCGCGGGCTGCGGCTCGGCGTGCCGCGGATGTACCTCGGCACCGACGAGGAGGCGGGCACGGGCGTCGGCTTCGGCGGGCCGATCGGCGAGCGGATCGTGCCGCGACCGAGCTCGCTGGAGCTCTTCTCGGCGGCGCGGGCGGATCTCGAGGCGGCGGGGGCGGAGGTCGTCGAGACCGACTTCCCCGTGGTGTCCAACTACGACGGCGACCGTGCCGGTGCGCCGACGATCGCGACGCGTGGGCTGCTGCCGGAGGGCTATCTCGAGGAGGAGATCTGGGAGCAGTCGATGTGGGGGTGGGAGACCTTCCTGCGGGCCAACGGCGACCCCGCGCTGCACCGGCTCGCCGACGTCGACGGCCCGCGGATCTTCCCGCACCCCGAGGGCGCGCTGCCCGACCGCTACGGCGAGCTCGACTTCGACCTCGCCGACTACGTCACCCGGGCGCGGCAGGCAGGGGTGGTCGAGGACGTCACGACCCTGCCCCTGCTCGAAGGGGGTCTGCGTGGCCTGGAGGAGACGCGCCGCGTCGACCTCGAGGCGTGGATGGACGACCTGGGGCTCGACGCGGTGATCTTCCCGGCGGTGGCCGACGTCGGGCCGGCCGATGCGGATGTGCGTGAGGAGTCGGCCGACCTCGCGTGGCGCAACGGCGTGTGGGTGGCCAACGGCAATCTCGTTCCGCGCCACCTCGGCATCCCGACGGTCACGGTGCCGATGGGCACGATGAGCGACATCGGCATGCCGATCGGGTTGACCATCGCCGGACGCGGCTGGGACGACAACCGCCTGCTGACGATCGCCGCGGCCTTCGAGGCGACGGGTCAGCGGCGCACCGAGCCCCCGCGCACGCCGCGGCTGGAGTGAGCGCGCCGGCCCCCGGCTGAGTGGGTCGAGGTATCCCCGACCGACTATCCGGTCGCTGGCACCTCGCTGGTAGGTGCCCCGAGCGCCCTAGCAGGCGGGTGGAGGTATCCCCGACCGTCTATCCGGTCGCTGTTACCTCGACCCGCGGAAGCGCGACCTGCACCTCCTCGGCCGCGCCGTCGACGACGAGGTATCCCCGACCGGCCACGCGCGGCAGGGGCGGGACCCGCAGGCCGAGCGCGTCGCCGTCTGACCGGGCCGACGGCTGGAGGAGCAGGCCGGTGCGGGTGCGCGCGAGGTCGGAGACCAGCCCCGCGCACCTGGGCCGACGGGCCGTCTGGGGTGGCCGTCGCGCCGATGACGAGCCCGCGGTCGGCGTCGAGGCGGCGCAGGATCTCCTTGAGCACGTCGGCGACCGGCGCGCCCTCGAGCCGGTCGAGGTCGTCCGCGATGACCGCGAGGTCGGGGTGCTGCTGGCGCAGCGCGATCAGCTCGTCCCGGTCGTCCGGGCCGAGGACCGGGCAGTCGAGCCCGTCGGCGACCGCCCCCGAGCCGATGACGACGAGCGGCTGCCCGGAGGCGACCACCTGACGGGCGAGCAGTGACAGCGCCGTCGACCGACCACTGCGCGGCGGGCCGCAGACGAGGAAGCGCCGTGCGCCGTCCGTCCGCCACACCACGGGCTCGTGACCCGAACCACCGAGCCCCAGCGGGATCCGCTCCCGATCCGCTGCGGGCAGCACGACGAGCGGCACCGACCCTGGCAGCTCCTCGACGACCCACGGGGGTGCGGCCGCTTCGCCCCCTCCAGAGGGGGCAAGTGACGGCAGCGCCACCTGCACGAGGTCGCCGCCCGGCTGGAGCCGAGCCCGACCGGGGACGAGCCGGTCCGAGACCTCGTTGCGGGTGAGTCCGGCCAGGGCGGCCTCGCCCCGGTCGCTCAGGTGCAGCACGAGGCGGGTGCCGACGAGGGAGGAGACCCGGCCGGACAGCAGCTCGCGGCCACCTGCGACGACGACGCGCAGCCCGAGGGCGACGCCGTCGCGCATGAGCGTCTCGAGGGTCTCGGCCGTCTCACCGAGGTCGAGCGAGCCCCGCGGCCGCGTCACCCGGCCCCAGCCGTCGATCGCCAGGAGCAGGTGCGGCGGGGGAGGCGGACCCCCTTCGCGCTCGTGGGTGGCCCACCACGCGTCGAGGGTCGGGTGACCGCTGGCCCGCAACGCTGCTCGCCGCGCCGAGAGGTCGGACTCGAGGCGCTCGAGGAAGCGGCCTACGACTGTCGCCTCCTCCCCGTCGACGATGCTCCCGACGTGCGGCAAGGCGGACAGCCCGGCCAGCCGCGCGGACCCGTCACCGACGACCTGCACCTGCAGCCGGTCCGCCGACCACCGTTGCGTGGCAGCGGTGACGAGCGAGGCGAGGGCCGTGGTCCGACCGGAGCCGGGACCGCCGACGAGCATCCAGTGACCGTCGGTGGTCGCCCACTCCAGCGGTGACTGGCGCTGCTGCGCCGGCAGGTCCACGAGGCCGAAGGGAGCCCCCGTCACCTCGTCGTCGGGCAGCCGCGCCGCCTCGATGCTCTCCGGCAGCGGCGGCAGCCAGGGTCGGTGGGGTGCCGGGATGGCCAGCGACTGCGCCACCCGGGTCATCGTGCGCACGAGACGCTGCAGGTCGGTCGGCCCGAGGTCGTCGACGATGGGCGGCGTAGGCCAGGCCTCGCCGGGGAGGCGCACGAGCAGCGCACCGCCGACACCGGCGGCGTGCCCGGCGACCCGGCCGGTCTGGAAGGCGCGCGGCGGACCACCACCGTACTCGCCAGGGCCCGGCCCGGGGGCCGTCTCGGGGATCTCGGCCGCGTCGGGGCAACCGATGACGTCGTCGCTGTCGGCGCGGTCGCGCACGCGCAGCGCGATGCGCAGGTTGACGTTGGCCTTGATGTCCGCCGAGACGATGCCGCCGGGGCGCTGGGTGGCGAGCACGAGGTGCACGCCGAGCGAGCGGCCGACGGCAGCGATGCGCATGAGGTGGGCCATGACGTCGGGCTGCTCCTCGGCGAGCATGCGGAACTCGTCGATGACGATCATCAGCCGGGGCAGCGGGTCGCCCCGGTGGTCGTCGATGTCCTTGGCCCCCGACGCGGCGAGGACGTGCTCGCGGCGGGTCAGCTCGGCGTCGAGGCTGGTCAGGGCGCGTTCGGCCGCGGCCGGGTCGAGGTCGGTGACCATGCCGACCGTGTGCGGCAGCCGCGCGCACTCGGCGAAGGCCGCCCCGCCCTTGTAGTCGACGAGGACGAAGGTCATCTCCTGCGGCGACAGGTGCGCCGCGAGGGTGGCGACCCAGCTCTGGAGGAACTCGGACTTGCCCGATCCGGTCGTGCCCGCGACGAGCGCGTGCGGCCCGTCGCGACGCAGGTCGATGCGGAAGTCCCCGTCGCCCGCCGCCCCGACGGTGACCTCGAGATCCACACTTCGTTCTCTGCCCTTCGAGACACTCGCCCGCTGCGCGGACTCGTTCCTCAGGGCCCGGAGGCCGCCCGCGGCCGTCTCGAAGGGTCCGTGCCACCTGTCTCGAATCGCATCCGCGTCGTCGGGGGAGAGGTCGAGCAGGTCGACGAGCCGTGCGCCGCCGGGCAGGGCCCCGCCCCGTGCGTCGGGGGTGGCGTCGCGCAGCGGGGTCAGGGCCGCGGCGAGGCGCCGCGCCCCACGCGTCACCGGTGCCGTCGACGACACCGCTCGCCGCCTCCTGGCCGGCGACGAGCAGCCGCACCCGTTCGCCGTCGAGGGCGGCCACGGCCCGGGCCTCGTGCGGCAGCTGGTCGGGGGTGTCGGCGAGGGCGATGACGAGGACGCGGGCGGGACCCCCTTCGCTCATGATCGTGCGCAGACCGGGGTCGGTGCGCCGGTCGCCGACACCGTCGACCACGATGACGTGGGCCACGGGCAGCGCGTCACCCTCGCGGCGGCGCTCGGGTGCGGTGGCGGCGCGTT
>NZ_JBNFOF010000057.1:0-15888 GCF_057364645.1 Janibacter sp. CFPM2_SD2 | reverse complement strand
CCCGCTCCGCTCCTGCCCGCCGAGGCCGGCGCCCCGCCGAGCCGCCGCCAGGCCAACCTCGTCCTCGGGCTCATGGCCGGGCTCGTCGCGCTGGCCTGCCTCTTCGGCACCATCGGCACCTCGCGCATCGGGTCGGCGACCGACCTCGGACGCATCCTCGGCGGCGACGAGACGACCGCGGTCGCGACCTCCCAGTCCGCGAGCCCTCGGGCTCCGGCTCGGGCAGCGGCTCCGGCGGCGGCGAGCCCCTCGCCATCGCCAATGCCGCCGGCTACGACCCCGCCCCCGGTGACGGCGTCGAGCACAACGCCGAGGTCCCGCGCGTCTACGACGGCGACCCCGACACGATCTGGACCACCGAGGGCTACGAGGACCCGAGCTTCGGCGGGGTCAAGCAGGGCGTCGGCGTCACCGTCGACCTGGGCCAGGCCCAGGACATCAGCTCGGTGACCCTCCAGCTGCCGCTCGCCGCGCAGGCCACGGTCTACGCCGGCGACCAGCCGACCAACTCGGGCACCGAGATCGGGCGCACCGACGGTCGCACCGGTGAGGTCGAGCTCACGCCGAGCGGCCAGGTCACCGGCCGCTACGTCACCGTCTGGTTCACCACCCTCGCCCAGGGCGACGACGGCCGCTACCGGGCCGCCGTCGGCGAGATCACCGTCCGCTGAGGTGATGACGTGAGCGACTCCCCCTTCGCCGAGATCGACGACCGGATGCTCATGCGCATGCACGTCGAGGGCGACGCCGAGGCCTTCGGCGAGATCTACCGCCGGCACCGCGACCGCATGTGGGCCGTGGCCGTCGGGGTCTGCGGTGACCGCGAGCTCGCGGCCGAGGCGGTGCAGGATGCCTTCGTCTCCGCCTTCCGCCGGGCCGGCTCCTACCGCGGCGACGCGGCCGTCACGACGTGGCTGCACCGCATCGTCGTCAACGCCTGCATCGACCTGACCCGACGTGTGCGCCCCACCAGCGAGCTCACCGACGAGGTCGTCGCGGCCGCGCCCCCTGCGCCCGACGCCACGGGCCGGGTCGACACCCGCCTGGCCGTCCACGAGGCGATGCGCCGCCTGCCCGACGAGCAACGCGTCGCGCTGGTGCTCGTCGACATGCACGGCGTCCCGGTCGCCGAGGCGGCGCAGGTCCTCGGCATCCCGACGGGCACCGTGAAGTCGCGCTGCTCGCGCGGCCGTGAGGCCCTCGGCAAGGCGCTTGCCGCCGCCGGGATCGACGCGCGGGGAACCTCCGACGCCGCTGCCTCGTCAGACACAACAGGCCACCAGGCAGACGAAGGGAGGTGACCATGACCGAGGACAAGGACCCCACGGGGATGCGTCACCTGCTCGCGAGCCTCAAGGAGAGCGGGCCCATGCCCGACGACCTGGCCGAGCGCATCCGCGCCAGCCTCGAGGACGAGCAGACGGCCCGCGCCAGCGGCGAGCTCACCGCCGACGCGGATGAGATCGACGACGCCGACGAGCCGTCCGGCTTCTGGAGCACCATGGCGACCCCCAGCAGGGGATCCGGCCGACGCCGCGCGGCCGCGCCCTGGCTGCTCGGCGCCGCCGCGGCCACCGTCGTGGCCCTCGCCGTCGGCACCGGCATGCTGCGCAACAGCGGCAACGACGCCGCCTCCGACGCGGGCGCCGGCGCCGCCCCGTCGTCGCAGGCCCGATCCGGGGCAGCCGAGCAGGGGTCGAGCGCCACGTCGAGCAGCGGTACCGCGGACGAGGAGGTCCCGGCCTTCGCCATCACCGAGACCGGCACCGCCTACACCCGCTCGTCGCTCGCCTCCGAGGCGGCGACCCTGCTCGAGGACCCGGCGGGTGCGCCCAAGGTGCGCGACGACGAGGTGCTCGGCACGATGACCACCGCTGCCGGGGCCGCCGACTGCCTTGCCCGCCTGGGTCAGCCCCAGATGCAGGCCGTCGTCATCGACATCGGCACCTTCGAGGGCAAGGACGGGCTGCTGCTCGTCGCCGAGTCGCTGCCCGACGGCCCCGCGCGGGCCTGGGCGGTCACCTCGGGCTGCGAGCCGATCTGGCCCGACAGCGTCGAGGTCCCCAGCACGAAGTGACCTGCCGGACGGCGTGCCCCACCCGGGCGCACGCCGTCCTGCCGGCCCGTCGGACCTGCCGGCCCCGTCGGACCGGGGCGAGCTCCCCCCTTCGTCCCGCAGCGAGCGGGGTGGCTGGTCCCACGCCGCAGTGGCCATGCGCTCATGGAACAGACGGCACCTACGATGACGTTGACACCGTCAGACCGCCTACACCCGACCCCAAGGACGCACCCGTGGCCGACGCCAGCACCGACATCCGCAATGTGATCATCATCGGTTCCGGCCCCGCTGGATACACCGCCGCCGTCTACGCCGCCCGGGCCAACCTCGAGCCGCTGATCTTCGAGGGCTCGGTCACCGCTGGCGGCGCGCTCATGAACACCACGGACGTGGAGAACTTCCCGGGCTTCACCGAGGGCATCATGGGGCCCGACCTCATGCTCAACATGCGCGCCCAGGCCGAGCGCTTCGGTGCCGAGATCGTCACCGACGACGTCACCGCCGTCGAGCTCGAGGGCCCGGTCAAGGTCGTCACCGACGGCGAGGGCAACACCCACCGCGCGCACGCCGTGATCCTCGCCATGGGCTCGGCCTACCGCGAGCTCGGCCTGCCCGACGAGAAGCGTCTGTCCGGTCACGGCGTCAGCTGGTGCGCGACCTGCGACGGGTTCTTCTTCCGTGAGCAGGACATCGTCGTCGTCGGCGGCGGCGACTCCGCCGTCGAGGAGGCGACCTTCCTGACGAAGTTCGCCCGCTCGGTGACGATCGTCCACCGGCGCGACGAGCTGCGGGCCAGCAAGATCATGGCCGATCGGGCCCACGCCAACGACAAGATCCGCTTCGCGTGGAACTCCGAGGTCGCCCAGATCCACGGCGACGACAAGGTCACCGGGCTGACCCTGCGCGACACGGTGACCGGCGAGACGCGCGAGATCGAGGCCACGGGGCTCTTCGTCGCGATCGGTCACGACCCGCGCAACGAGCTCGTCCAGGGCGTCGTCGGCCTCGACGACGAGGGCTACGTGCTGACGGAGGGCCGTTCCTCCCGCACCAACCTCGACGGCGTCTTCGCCGCGGGCGACCTCGTCGACCACACGTACCGTCAGGCGATCACCGCCGCCGGGTCCGGCTGCGCGGCCGCACTCGACGCCGAGCGCTGGCTGGCTGCCCGCGAGGAGGCCGGCGCGCCGGCGCAGGACCAGGCGCTCACCGCGCAGGACAACCCCGTCGTCGGCACCGTCGGCGCCCGCTGACCCCAGACCACTCGACCCCCACGACCCCCACCCGAGAGAGAAGGACCCCCATGGCCACCTCCCCCACCACCGACGCGACCTTCGACCAGGACGTGCTGCAGAGCGACACCCCCGTGCTCGTCGACTTCTGGGCCACCTGGTGCGGCCCGTGCCGCGCGGTCGCCCCCGTCCTCGAGGAGCTGTCCGGCCAGTACGACGGCAAGCTCAAGATCGTCAAGCTCGACACCGACGCCAACCCGCAGATCACCGCGCGCTACGGCATCACGTCGATCCCGACGATGCACGTCTTCCAGGGCGGCGAGATCGTCAAGACGCTCGTCGGCGCCATGCCGAAGCCCAAGCTCGTCAAGGAGCTCGAGCCCTTCGTCGGCTGAGTTTCGTTGCAGCACAACGGCATTCGTGCCGTTGAGCATGCTGAGAGGGGCCCCGCGGTCAACACCGCGGGGCCCCTCTCACGTCTGTCCGGTCGGGGGCCCGGTCAGCCCTCGACCTCCTCGGCGTCCACGCCCATCTGGCCGAGGACCCGGTGCAGGTCCTCCATCGAGGCGAACTCGATCGTCATCCGGCCCTTGCGCTGGCCGAGGTTGATCTTCACCCGCGTGTCGAGGCGATCGCTCACCCGACCGGCCAGGTCGTCCAGCTGCGGGTGGTGACGGCCGGCCCGGGGGGCGGAGCGCTTCTCCTTCTCCGGTGCCATGCCCAGCGCGACGATCTCCTCGACCGTGCGCACCGACAGGCCTTCGGCGACGATCCGCTGGGCGAGCCGCTCCATCTGCTCACCGTCGTCGAGCGTGAGCAGGGCGCGGGCGTGCCCGGCACTGAGCACCCCGGCCGCGACGCGTCGAGCCACCATGGGAGGCAGGCGCAGCAGGCGCAGCGTGTTGGAGATCTGCGGCCGAGAGCGGCCGATGCGTCCGGCGAGCTCCTCCTTGGAGCAGCCGAAGTCGTCGAGCAGCTGCTGGTAGGCCGCCGCCTCCTCGAGCGGGTTGAGGTTGCTGCGGTGGAGGTTCTCGAGGAGGGCATCCCGCAGGAGGTCGTCGTCCTCCGTCGCCTTGACGATCGCGGGCACGGTCGCTCGCTCCGCCTGGCGACTTGCCCGCCAGCGACGCTCACCCATGATGAGCTCGAAGTCGATGCCTTCCTCACCGTCGCTGACGCGGCGCACGACGATGGGCTGGAGCACGCCGATCTCGCTGATCGAGTGCACGAGCTCGGCCATGTCGTCCTCGTCGAAGACGGTTCGCGGCTGGCGGGGGTTGGGGCGGATCGCGTCGACCGGCACCTCCGCATAGGTCGCCCCAGGCACCGGGGCGAGGCCGTCGGCCGGTGCGTCCCCGTCGGCCCGGGGGGTCTCGGTCGGCGCCACGCTCGCGGCACCGCTACCGCCCACGGCCTCGTGCTCCGCGGGCACCGGGGTCGCCGGCGCCTCTGCGGTGGCCTCGGCGATCTTCCCCGCCACGGTGTTGGGCAGGGCCGCGGGACGCTCCTGGTCGCGGAAGAAGACGTCAACCGGCCGCTCCGTCGACCGTCCGGCGGCACCGGCGTCCGGGATCAGGGCACCGAGCCCTCGTCCCAGGCCACGTCGCTTCTCACTCATGCGTTGTCCTTCTGCTCTGCGCCGCGGTGGGCGATCTCGGTGGCCGCGTCGGTGTAGGACCGGGCGCCCGTGCTCTGGGGGTCGTAGGTGATGACGGTCTGACCGTGGCTCGGCGCCTCCGAGACCCGGACCGATCGGGGCACGGTCGACGTGAGCACCTGGTCGGGGAAGTGCTCACGCACCTCCTGCGCCACCTGCGAGGAGAGTCGGGTGCGTCCGTCGTACATCGTGAGCAGGATCGTCGACACGTGCAGGTCGGGGTTGAGGTGCGTGCGGATGAGGTCGATGTTCTTCAGCAGCTGGCTCAGACCCTCGAGGGCGTAGTACTCGCACTGGATGGGGATGAGCACCTCGCGGGCAGCGACGAAGGCGTTGACCGTGAGCAGGCCCAGGCTGGGCGGGCAGTCGATGAGGACGTAGTCGATGGGCTCCTCGCCTGCGCTCGCGCGCTCGGCGAACCACGCAGCGAGGGCCTTCGTCAGCCGGCTCTCACGGGCCACGAGCGAGACGAGCTCGATCTCGGCCCCGGCGAGGTCGATCGTGGCCGGGACGCACCAGAGGTTGTCGACGTCGGGGCACGGCTGCATCGCCTCGCTGATGGGCATCCCGTCGACGAGGACGTCGTAGATGCTGGGCACCTCGGCGTGGTGCTCGATGTTCAGAGCCGTGCTCGCATTGCCCTGGGGGTCGGTGTCGATGAGGAGGACGCGCAGGCCCGCATCGGCCAAGGCGGCGGCGATGTTGACCGCCGTGGTCGTCTTGCCGACGCCACCCTTCTGGTTGGACACCGTGATGATCCGCGGCCGGCCCGGTCGGGGCAGTCGCGCGGCCGCCGGGCGGGCAGCCTTCGTCTCGGCCGGGGCCGACATCGGTGGCGTGGGGTCGGATGCAGCGGCGACATCGGGCGCCGTGTGCTCGGGGGCGATCTCGGGCACAGGGGCCTCCACGTCGTCTGAAATGGTCTGCTCCGGCCGCTCCGGTTGGCTCGTCTCAGGCTCGGCGGTCGGGACCGCGGACCCGTCCACAGCGACTTGGTCGGTCGGGCTGTCCCGCCCGGGTCCGAGGTCTCGGGCCACCCCCATCCACCCGATCGGCGCGGTCTCGGTGGGTCCGGCGAGTGCCGGCCACCCAAGGCCAGGGGTGGCGGTGCGTGGTGTGGTCACCGAGACATTCCTCCTCAGGGGACTGCGAGCCCAGCCATACAACCCCAGTCCGGGCCGACACGCCAAACGGAGCCGCGCTTGTGGACAACTCGGGTCAAAACCGGGGGTTTTCCACCAGATCGCCGTGGTTCTCCACAGCTTCGGTGGACAACGTGGGACCGCGGCAGGGCGGGGGTCGGGTGGCGTTTCACGTGAAACGGGAGGGTTGATGGTCTGTCCGAGAGGCGGCGCCGGTCCTCGTCCACCGCCGTGGCGGTGCCGTTTCACGTGAAACGGCGTCAGCTGGCGCGGGTACCCACGGTGCAGTCCACCGTGAGGGTCGGCTCGGGCAACACGTCATGTCCGTGCGCGGAGATCGCCGTCTCGGACACCTTCAACTTCCGCAAGGCCTTCATGGCCGCGGCGACCTCCTGCTCGGCGGAGCGGCCCTTCATCGCCACGAGCTGCCCACCCGGCTCGACCATCGGGCAGCACCACCGGGCGAGCTTGTCGAGGGCAGCCACGGCTCGGGCCGTGACGAAGGGAGCCGACAGGTGGCCGTGGAACTCCTCGGCGCGACCACGGTGGACGGTGACGTTGTCGAGGTCGATCACGCGCAACGCCTCGGCCAGCCAGTCGGTGCGCCGCTGCATCGGCTCGACCAGGTGGACGTCGAGGTCCGGTCGTGCGATGGCGACGGCCAGGCCCGGCAGTCCGGCCCCTGATCCGACGTCGATGACTCGTGCGTCCCGGTCGAAGGCGTCCTCGATGACGGCGCAGTTGAGGATGTGCCGCTCCCAGAGGATCGGGACCTCCCGGGGGCCGATGAGCCCGTGGCTGACCCCGGTGTCGGCGAGCACGGCGGCAAAGGTCTCGGCACGCGGAAGGCGCCCGCCGAAGAATCGGCGGGCGCCCTCGGGTGCCGCGGGGCAGTCAGCAGTCATGCCCCCAGCGTTTCACGTGAAACGCCTCAGCTCATAGCTCAGCCAGCGATGACGTCCTCGTCGGAGGGCGTGGTGGACTCGGCCACCTCGTTCGTCTCGACCGGCGCGTTCTCAGCCGCCGGAGCAGCGGCCTCGGCAGCCGGGTGCACGACGACGAATCGACGCGGCTCGGTGCCCGAGGAGTCCGACACGAGACCGGCGGCGAGCACCTCGTCGTGCACGACCTTGCGCTCGAAGGCGCTCATCGGCTCGAGCTCGACCGACTCGTTGTCGGCGGTGACGGACGCGATCGCAGTCCGGGCGATCTCGACGAGCTCCGCCCGTCGGGCCGCACGGTGTCCGGCGACGTCGAGCATGAGGCGGCTTCGGTCCCCGGTCGCGGACTGGACCGCAAGGCGCGTCAGCTCCTGGAGAGCCTCGAGCACCTTGCCGTCCTGGCCGACGAGGCGCCGCGGGACGCGGCCCTCCTCGGAGTCGACGATGGCGACCGCGGCACGGTCACCATCGATGTCGAGGTCGATGTCGCCGTCGAGGTCGGCGATGTCGAGCAGGGTCTCGAGGAAGTCGGCGGCGACCTCCCCTTCGCGCTCGAGCAGCTGACGCCGGCTCTTGCGGGGGGCCGGGGTCTCCTCGGCCGTGGTCTCCTGGTCCGCGGCGACCTCGGTCGTCGGGTTCTCGCTCATGGTGTCTCCTGCGTGTGGCGGTCGGGTGCCCGGGTTGCCCCGGGCGCTCCGGGGGTCAGTTGTCGGTCTTGGGGCGGTCTTCGCTCACCGGCGAGCTCGGCGTCGACTTCGGCGGCGGACCGCCCTTCTTCTTCGCCCGCTTCTTCGAGGTCGG
This sequence comes from Janibacter sp. CFPM2_SD2, assembly GCF_057364645.1. Classification (NCBI taxonomy): domain Bacteria; kingdom Bacillati; phylum Actinomycetota; class Actinomycetes; order Micrococcales; family Intrasporangiaceae; genus Janibacter; species Janibacter sp. CFPM2_SD2. The sequence continues at coordinate 8,056 of NZ_JBNFOF010000057.1, read as the reverse complement.
CTGCTGACGCTGCCCGGAGATGACGCCCTTCGCCTCGAGCTCGCTCGCCATCTCGGCGTCGTGCTTGCGCTCCCGGGTCTCCTCGGGGGTGTCGACCGACTTGCCGGCCTTGCGGCGGCGGGCCTGCATCGCCTTCTCCGCGGCAGAGCCGGGCGCCGGCATGCGGCGGATGACGTAGAACTGCTGGCACATGGTCCACACGTTCGTCGTGAACCAGTAGATGAGGACACCGATCGGGAAGTAGACGCCGGACACGGCGAAGATGATCGGGAAGAGGTAGAGCATCATCTTCTGCTGCTGCGCGAAGGGGCCCTCGAGAGCGGACTCCGGCATGTTCTTGCGCATCAGCTGGTACTGCGTCGTGAAGGTCGTCAGCGACATCAGGATGATGAGAGTGATCGTCACGAGCTTGACGCTCAGACCGCCACCTGTCCCGAGGAACTGTGCCGAGAGCTGCGCGCCGAAGATCGAGGACGACTCCGCCTGGGCCGCCACCTGCTGGGTGATCGGGCCGATGCCCGACTTCGCCCCGGACCCGATCTCGTCGAGGCTGTTGAGGACGCGGAAGAGACCGAAGAAGAAGGGCATCTGCGCGAAGATCGGCAGGCAGGACGAGAAGGGGTTGGTCCCGCTGTCCTTGTAGAGCGCCATCGTCTCTTCCGTCATCTTCTGACGGGACTCCGGGTCGGTCTTGCCCTTGTACTTCGCCTGGATCTTCTGCATCTCGGGCTGGATGAGCTGCATCTTGCGCGAGGCGTGGATCTGGCGGACGAAGAGCGGGATGAGCGCCGCCCGCATGACGATGACGAGACCGACGATGGACAGGGTCCAGGTCCAGCCGCTGGCCTCCGGCAGGCCGATCGCCGTGAGCGCCCCGTGCCACAGATACATGATCCAGGCGACGAGCCACTCGAAGGGATAGATGATGTCGCTGAAGCTCACGTGGTGAACGTCCTTCGGTCGGTGGCGCCGGGTACGACGCCGTCGTCGTGGGCCTCGATGTCGGCGAAGCGGGGCCTGGCCAGGTCAGGCGAGCCGCGCTGCGCCCACGTCTCGGGCACGTGGTCGATGCCCCCGGCGGTCCAGGGGTTGCACCGCACGAGGCGGTGCACGGTCAGATAGCTGCCGCGGATCAACCCGAAGCGCCGCAGCGCGGTGATCCCGTAAGCCGAGCAGCTCGGGAAGTAGCGGCAGCTCTGCGGCAGCAGCGGCGAGACGAGCAGCTGGTAGCCACGGACGAGCCAGACGAGCGGCAGAGCGAGGATCTTCATCTCGCCTGCTCAACGAAGAGGGCGTGCACGCAGTGCCGAAGGGCAGCGCCCAGCTCGTGCGAGTCGGCGCCGGCGGCCGCGGGGTTGGCCCGGATCACCAGGTCGGTCCCGTGCGGCAGGTTGGCCAGGAGCGGTGCCACCTGGGCCCGCAACCGGCGCTTGACCCGAGTGCGGGTCACCGCATTGCCGACGGCCGTGGACACGACGAGACCGACGCGCGGGGAGTCATCCCCCCGGGCGTCGGTCTGGGTCGCGTCCGCCACACGGGCATGGACCACGAGCAGTCGGGAGCCCTGGCGTCGAGTGCCTCGGCCCCTGACAGTCGCCGCGAAGTCCGCGCGCTCCGTCAGGCGGTGCCGCGCGGGCAGCACCGGGTGGCTCGTCAGGCAGAGAGCTTGGAGCGGCCCTTGGAGCGGCGGTTGCTCAGGATCGCGCGGCCGGCGCGGGTACGCATGCGCAGGCGGAAGCCGTGGGTCTTGGCGCGGCGACGGTTGTTGGGCTGGAAGGTGCGCTTGCTCATGTGCGGTCTCCGATGGTCGGTGGGCCGGCGGCCCGGTGCTGACGTGTGTGGGCTCTTCGGCCGCGATCGGAAGCCCACGCGCGTCCCACCGGGTGATCCGGCTGGGTCGTGGGCATGCGAAAGCGGCCGACAGGCCGACGTCCACGGTACGGGACGCCCGCTCGCAGGGTCAAACCGCCGGGGCCGGCTCCGGGCCCGTGGGGAATCGAGCGACGATGCCACCGCCAGAGAGCCTGTCCAGCGCGACACGCCGGGACGCGGGAAAAAGTCCGTGCGTCAGGTTGCCCGGGCCCCGGTGTGTTGTTAGCGTCGCACCTCACCACCTTGCCCCACGTACATCTCCACAGTCTGTGGACAACGTTGTGGATGGGACGTACGGCAGGGGAGGATGATGTCGACAGAGTTCCGATCGGCCCCCGAGCCGCAGAGAAGTTGAGGTGTGCGCCCGTGGCCGGAGGCGAGGTCGACTTCGGCGAGGTGTGGCGCACGACCCTCGACACCCTGGACGCCGACGGAGTCCCCGTCACCCGACGCGCCTTCCTGAGCATGGCCCGCCTCGTCGGCCTGCTCGACGACACCGCGCTCATCGCCGTCCCCGACGACTTCTCGAAGAACTTCGTCGAGCAGCGACTGCGCATGCACGTCACCCAGGCCCTCTCGGAGCAGCTCGGTCGCGAGGTCCGTCTGGCCGTGACCGTCGACCCCGATCTCGCCGACGGCGAGCCGCTGCCACCGACCCAGGGACTCGCCGGCGACGAGCCGGCCCTCCCTTCGAGCGAGGCGACGCAGCAGCCGACGCCCCAGGGACTGTCCTCGACGCTCCCCGTGGAGGGTCGTGACGACGGGCTCGTCGACGAGGACCCGGAGCCGGCGCCGGTGCGTGCCCGCCGTGGCCGGCCCGAGCCGGAGCAGGTCGAGCTGACCCGGCTCAACCCCAAGTACACCTTCGACACCTTCGTCATCGGCGCGAGCAACCGCTTCGCCAATGCCGCGGCCGTCGCGGTCGCCGAGGCCCCCGCCAAGGCCTACAACCCGCTCTTCATCTACGGGGAGTCCGGGCTGGGCAAGACCCACCTGCTCCACGCCATCGGCCACTACGCGCGCAGTCTCTACCCGCACGTCAAGGTGCGCTACGTGAACTCCGAGGAGTTCACCAACGACTTCATCAACAGCATCCGCGACGACAAGGCGGCCAACTTCCAGCGCCGCTACCGCGACGTCGACGTGCTGCTCATCGACGACATCCAGTTCCTCCAGGGCAAGATGCAGACGCAGGAGGAGTTCTTCCACACCTTCAACACGCTGCACAACGCCAACAAGCAGGTCGTCATCACCTCGGACGTCGCGCCGAAGCTGCTCTCCGGCTTCGAGGAGCGCATGCGCAGCCGCTTCGAGTGGGGCCTGCTCACCGACGTGCAGCCGCCGGACCTCGAGACCCGGATCGCGATCCTGCGCAAGAAGGCGATCCAGGAAAAGCTCTCCGTCCCTGCCGACGTGCTCGAGTTCATCGCCAGCCGGATCAGCACCAACATCCGTGAGCTCGAGGGCGCCCTCATCCGCGTCACGGCCTTCGCGAGCCTCAACCGCCAGGCCGTCGACATCGGCCTCGCGCAGATCGTGCTCAAGGACCTCATCCCCAACGAGCAGTCGAGTGAGATCTCGAGCGCGACGATCATGGCGCAGACGGCTGACTACTTCTCGCTGACGATCGAGGACCTGCAGAGCGCATCGCGCACGCGCAAGCTGACGACGGCCCGTCAGATCGCGATGTACCTGTGCCGCGAGCTGACCGAGATGTCGCTGCCGCGCATCGGCGAGCAGTTCGGCGGCCGCGACCACACGACGGTCATGCACGCCGAGCGCAAGATCCGTGAGCTCATGGGCGAGCGCCGCGCGATCTACAACCAGGTCACCGAGCTGACCAACCGGATCAAGCAGCAGGCCGGCTGACCCTCCCTTCGCCCTCCTCCCCCGCGATCGTCGTATATCACGCTATCTAGCGAAGAACACATATCGCCGGATATCCACGCATCGGGACGTTGTCCACAGGCTTCTCCCCACCTGTGTGTGCCCTCGCGACCACTCCGTGACCTACCCGCCGGTACCTGTCCGGGACCCCCTTCGTCCACAGATCCACAGGCTGTGGACACTCCTGTGGGTACCACCGGCTCCCGGTATGCCGGGCAACACGCCCGAGCTCGTCCACAGCCACCCGGTGCGTCGCCCACACCGAGCCCGCAGCGGGGAGCACCTCGCCCTTCCGAGCACCCGACGGGCACGCGACGTCCCCCGACAATTCACATTCGGACGGCCCGGGCTGCGGACGAGACTGTGGATGACGTGTGCACGCCCAGGACGGCCTTGGGATTCGCCGGCGTCGTCCACACCCACCCGCAGTGCGTCGACACTCTGTCCACGCCGTCGTCCACAGCCGGATCCCGCGCCGTTGGCGGGCTGGAGGCGGTTGTCCACGATGTCCACACCGCCTAAGACAATGATGAGTCCTCTCTCCATCCATTCCCTCCCCCACGCATGGCTGCTGCCCTGGCTGTGGACTGCGAACCACGGGTGAATGACAAGAAGCGACCTCGGTTCCCAGGAGCGCCCTCGACCACGTAATGTCAGGAACCCATGCGCGGCTACGTGCGTGGATCCGTGTCATTCCCATGACCTCGCGCTCGAGCGCGTCGAAGGGTAGGTCTGTCGTGAAGTTCCGCGTCGAGCGCGATGTGCTGGCCGAGGCGGTCACCTGGGTGGCCCGTGGCCTGCCGAACCGTCCGCCGGTTCCCGTCCTGGCCGGTGTCCTCGTCGAGGCCTCCGACGAGGGGACGATCACCCTCTCGACCTTCGACTACGAGGTCTCCGCGCGCATCACCGTGGCCGCCGAGGTGGCCGAGGCGGGCACGGTGCTCGTCCTGGGCCGGCTGCTCGCCGACATCTCGCGCAACCTGCCCGGCAAGCCGGTCGACGTCGCGACCGAGGGCTCGAAGGTCCAGGTCACCTGCGGCAGCTCGCGCTTCGCCCTGCTGCAGATGCCGGCCGACGAGTACCCGACGCTGCCGACCTCCCCCGAGGGCAGCGGCAGCATCGACGGCACGCTCTTCACCCAGGCCGTGCAGCAGGTCCAGATCGCCGCCGACCGTGGCGACACGCTGCCGATCCTCACCGGCGTGCGCGTCGAGATCGAGGGCGAGCGGGTGACGCTGCTGGCGACCGACCGCTACCGCCTCGCGATGCGCGAGCTGACGTGGAGCCCGAACTCCTCCGATGCCAGCCACGTCGCGCTCATCCCCGCCCGCACCCTGTCGGACACCGCCAAGGCCCTCGGCGCCTCCGGGTCGGTCGAGGTCTCCCTCGGCGCGGCGCCGGCGGCTCGGGCCTCGTCGGCTTCGAGGCCGGTCAGCGGCACACGACGAGCCGCCTCCTCGACGGCGAGTACCCCAAGGTCTCGAAGATCTTCCCCACCGCGAGCGAGACCGAGGCGGTCGTCGACACCGAGGTGCTCACCGAGGCCGTCAAGCGCGTCGCCCTGGTCACCGAGCGCAACACCCCGGTGCGGCTGCGCTTCACCGACGGCCAGGTGACCATCGAGGCCGGTGCCGGTGACGACGCCCAGGCGTCCGAGGCCGTCGAGGCCAAGGTCGACGGTCCGGACATCGAGGTCGCCTTCAACCCCGGCTACCTCCTCGACGGGCTCGGCGTGCTCGGCACGACCTTCACCCGCCTGTCCTTCACCGCTCCCCTGAAGCCGGCGATGATCACCGGCCAGGACAGCCAGGAGGGCGAGATCGACACCACCTACCGCTACGTCCTGCAGCCGGTGCGCCTCGCCGGCTGAACCCCCCTTCGCCCCGGTCGTGGGGTGACCCCGTCAGGAAGGCACTGTCATGCAGCTCGGTCTCATCGGCCTCGGCAAGATGGGTGGCAACATGCGCGAGCGGGTCCGCCGCGCCGGCCACGAGGTCGTCGGCTACGACACCAACCCCGAGGTCTCCGACGTCGAGAGCGTGCAGGCGATGGTCGACGCGCTCGCCGCGCCGCGGGTCGTGTGGGTCATGGTGCCGGCGGGTGAGATCACCCGCACGGTCATCGCCGACCTCGCCGATCGCCTCGAGCCCGGTGACCTCGTCGTCGACGGTGGCAACTCGCGCTTCAGCGACGACCAGCCCAATGCCGACCTGCTCGGCGCGAAGGGGGTCGGGTACCTCGACTGCGGCGTCTCCGGTGGCATCTGGGGCCTGGACAACGGCTACGGCCTCATGGTCGGCGGCGACGCGCAGCACGTCGAGCAGGCGATGCCGATCTTCGACGCGCTGCGGCCGGAGGGCCCCCGCGACGAGGGCTTCGTCCACGCCGGCGACGTCGGCGCAGGGCACTACGTGAAGATGGTCCACAACGGCATCGAGTACGGCCTGATGCACGCCTATGCCGAGGGCTACGAGCTGCTCGAGAAGAAGGACATCGTCACCGACGTGCCGGGCGCCTTCAAGGCGTGGAGCCGCGGCACGGTCGTGCGCTCCTGGCTGCTCGACCTCATGGTCAAGGCCCTCGAGGAGAACCCGACGCTCGAGGACGTCAGCGACTACACCGCCGACTCCGGCGAGGGCCGCTGGACCGTCGAGGAGGGCATCGCCAACTCCGTGCCGATGCCGGTCATCTCCGCCTCGCTCTTCGCGCGCTTCGCCTCCCGGCAGCAGACGAGCCCGACGATGCAGGCCGTCGCCGCGCTGCGCGGGCAGTTCGGCGGGCACCAGGTCATGACCGTCGCCGAGGGCGATGACCTGCGAGCCGAGGCAGCGAAGGGCGTGGCCTCCCCCGCGGCGAGCCACGCCCAGGAGGAGAAGAAGATCGAGCGGCCGACCTCGCCGGGCCGGGCACCCGAGGGCGACGCCGCAGAGGCCGGCCCGACGAGCGGGTCGGGCTCGACCGAGTGACGTGTACGTCCGCCACCTGAGCATCGGCGACTTCCGCAGCTATCCGACCGCCGAGCTGGCGCTCGAGCCGGGGGTGACGACCCTCGTCGGGCTCAACGGCCAGGGCAAGACCAACCTCGTCGAGGCGATCGGCTACGTCGCCTCGCTCTCGAGCCACCGGGTCGCGACCGACCAGCCGCTCGTGCGCTTCGGCGCCGACCGGGCGATCGTCCGCTGCGCCGTCGTGCGCGACGAGCGGGAGAGCCTCGTCGAGCTCGAGATCACCCCGGGTCGGGCCAACCGCGCGAAGCTCAACCGCTCCGCGCTCACCCGTACCCGCGACGTGCTCGGCACCCTGCGCACGGTGCTCTTCGCCCCCGAGGACCTCGCCCTCATCAAGGGCGACCCCGGTGAGCGACGCCGCTTCCTCGACGACCTGCTCGTCCAGCGGCAGCCGCGCTGGTCGGGGGTGCGCTCCGACTACGACAAGATCCTCAAGCAGCGCGGGGCCCTGCTGAAGTCCGCCGCCACCCTCCTCGGCGGCCGGCGAGGTCGAGGCCGACGCAGCGCAGCGGCACCGGAGGGCGTCGACCCGAAGGCGGCCGCGGAGGACGCCGTGCGCACCCTCGACATCTGGGACGAGCACCTCGCGACGGTCGGCAGCCAGCTGCTCTACGCCCGGCTGCGGCTGCTGCGGGACCTCGTGCCCCACCTGCAGGAGGCCTACCGCGAGGTCAGTGCCAACCAGTCGGAGGCGACGGCGGTCTACCGCAGCTCGCTCCACGACGAGGCGGCCGAGACGATCGCCGGCGGCGCGGTGCCGGAGCCTGACGAGCTGCGTCAGATGCTCCTCGACACGTTGGCGCAGCGGCGCGACCAGGAGATCGAGCGTGGGGTCAACCTCGTGGGCCCGCACCGCGACGACCTCGTGCTGGGCCTGGGGCCGATGCCGGCGAAGGGCTATGCCTCGCACGGCGAGTCGTGGTCCTTCGCGCTCGGGCTGCGCCTGGCGGCCTACCACCTGCTGCGCCACGACCTCGGTGACGACCCGGTCCTCGTCCTCGACGACGTCTTCGCGGAGCTCGACAGCGGCCGCCGGGAGCGGCTCGCGGCGATGATCGCCGACTGCGAGCAGGTGCTCATCACCGCAGCGGTGCCCGAGGACGTGCCGGAGTCGATGTCCGGACGTCGCTACTCCGTCACGCTCGGCGAGGTGTCCGGCCCATGAGCGAAGGGGAGGTCCCGCCCCCTTCGTCGGGAGACGGCGGGGACGAGACGCAGCCCTCGACGGCTCCGGCCGAGGAGAGGCAGGACGGTCGGCGGCCGCCGCCCTCGGCCCGCGCCCGCGCGGT
>NZ_JBNFOF010000056.1:0-15988 GCF_057364645.1 Janibacter sp. CFPM2_SD2 | reverse complement strand
GGTGGGGCGACGCGGCCGCCGGCGCCGCCCGCTCCCACTCCTGCCTGACCCGTCCCTCGCCGTGAGGGCGCGGGCGGGCCCCGCACACCTCACCGAAGGACAACCTCATGAACCGCACCATCCTGCGCTCCGGCGCAGCCCTGACCCTCGCCCTCCCCGCCACGGCCGCGACGGCTCTGCCCGCCTCCGCCCACGTGCGCGTCATCCCTGACGCCACGGCGTCCGGCGGTTACGCGGCGCTGACCTTCCGCGTGCCCAACGAGTCGGACACCGCGTCGACGACGAAGCTCGTCGTCACGCTCCCCCAGGACCGGCCGCTCGCGACCGTCTCCGTCCGCCCGGTCCCGGGATGGACGGCGAAGGTGACGACGGCGAAGCTCCCCGAGAAGGTCACCGCCAACGACCTCGTCCTCAGCGAGGCGCCGCGGACGGTCACGTGGACTGCCGACTCCGAGTCGGCCGGCATCGCGCCGGGCGAGTACGCGGAGTTCGCGATCAGCGCCGGCCCGCTGCCCACCCCCGGCGAGCTCGTCCTCCCGGCGAAGCAGACCTACTCCGACGGCGAGGTCGCCGACTGGTCGGACGTCGCCACGGAGGGCGGTGAGGAGCCGGAGTCCCCGGCTCCGAGCTTCGAGGTCACGGCCGCCGAGGAGGGTGGCCACCATGCCACCACGCAAGACGACGGGACTGATGACGAAGGGAGCGAACCGGCCTCCTCCGACACCCTCGCCCGGGTGCTCGGCAGCCTGGCGCTCGTCGTCGCGCTGCTCGGGACGGCGGTCGCGGTGGTCGGGCGCCGGAAGGGCTGACATCGACCGACGGCCGGCGGGTCAAGACAGTGCGCGTGCGCGCGGTCTGTCTTTGACCCGCCCCCTCCGGGCTCAGCCGGGCCGCACCACCCGATAGCGCGAGGCCACGACCCCGTTGCCGAAGGTGCGGCTGCCCACGTGCTCGAGGTCGATCCGGTCCAACCCCTCCGGCCAGTAGGGGCGCCCACCCCCGACGACGACCGGCAGGACGAAGGGCCGGTACTCGTCGACGAGGTCGGCGCCGCGCGCCGCCGGCAAGTTCTGCGCCACCGAGAGCGATCTCCCCTTCGTCGGACTCGGCACGCAGGGCCGCGATCTCCTCGGCGAGGCCGCGCGTCGCCAGCCGGGTGTTGGTGCCGGTCACCTCGGTGAGGGTGCGGGAGTAGACGACCTTGGGCACCGCCCGCCACATCCGCGCCCACTCGACCGTGGAGTAGTCGGACTCGGGCTCCTGGTCGGCGGTCTCCCAGTAGGACATCGTCTCGTGCAGCCGGCGGCCGAGCAGGTGCACGCCGATCCCCCGCAGCTCGTCGGTGTGGGCGGCGAAGACCTCTTCGTCCGGCTCCGACCAGTCGAAGCCGCCGTCCGGCCCGACGATGTAGCCGTCGAGCGAGATGTTCATCGAGTAGGTGACGAGGCCGGGCGTGGGTGCCATGGACCGACGCTACTGGCGAAGGGGGAGCCCGTCACCCCGCGTCCCCGGCGAGCGCCCACAGGTAGCGGTCGGTGAGCCGCGACTGCACCAAGCGGCCGACCGGCCCGGAGAGGCGCGCCAACCGTGACGCCGGACGGGAGACGGCGCGCCACCTACCAGCTGTGGGCTGGCTACACCCCGCACTGCGTGCCCTCGAGGCGCAGGACCACGAGACGACCGCCAGCGACCTGATCCGAGCGGTCCGCGAAGAAGCGGCAGCTGACCCGGACCGGGTCTATGAGGGCCCGAGCCAGACGACGTGCGAGTACGCCGACGCGAACGGAAACCCGCTGTGCCTCATCGGCCACGCGCTTGCGCGGCCTCACTCAACGCGCACGACGAGGGTGGGCTTGTCCGGATCCAGGTCATCACCGCCGAGCTGTTCCCACATCGAGTCGATCATCGGCTGGAGGAGGAGCTGTCCCAGCTGGCGGGTCATAGTGCGGATGGTCTGGATCGAGTCACGCCGGTCGGTGTCGGCGACGCCGTAGGCGCGCGCCCGAGCCACTTCTTCCGCAGCGAGCTCGGCCAGTCGTCGGAGCAGGTCGTCGTCCGGGCCGCTCAAGCCAAGCACCGCGCGGCGCACGTAGGTGACGACGTCGGGCTGCTGGGCGAGCATCTCGGCCACGGCCCGGTTGCGCTCGCGGGCGACGTCACGCGCGAGCCCCTCGACGGGGACGGAGGCGATCGCTCGGCGAACTGGTCGACGACGTACGTCTCGACCTCTTCGCGCAGCCTCTCCTTAGTCCCGAAGTGGTGCACAACGAGGCCAACCGTCACCCCGGCGTCGGCTGCGATCCGCCGCATCGATGCCCCCTCGACGCCGGTGTTCGCGAAGCGCGTGAGTGCCGTGTTGCGGATCCGGGCCCGTGCCGTGAGGTCGCGCTGCGGTGCTGCCTGCGTCATGCCCGTCTCCCTTCGTCGCCCCCGAGTCAAGCACGGAGGCGAAACCCTGTACATCTGATTCAGTATGCTATACAAACGTACAAGAAGGCTGCTCAACGACGAGAGGCGCGAGACGATGCAAGACACCACGCAGGCTGTCGGCCTCTACGCCGAGGACGCCCGCGTGGGCGTGCCGCGTGACCTCGGTTCCTACACCGTGACGGAGGCCGAGATCATCGAGTTCGCCTCCCGGTGGGACCCGCAGTTCTTCCACACCGACACCGAGCGCGCTGCCGCCGAAGGTGCACTCGGCGGCCTCATCGCCAGTGGCATCCACACCATGGCGATCTACCAGCGCCTGGAGATCACCTCACGTACCGAGCATTGGCACGTCATCGGTGGCACCGGCATCGACAACCTGCGCCTGCGCCGCCCCGTGCGCCCCGGTGACGTCCTCACCGGCACCACGACGGTCACCGATCGTCTCCTCGAACCAGAGCGAGGAAGGGGACTGCTCACCTTCGCCGGCGAGCTCACCAACCAGACCGGCGAGAACGTGCTCAGCCTGTCGATGACCGCCTACCTGCACACACGACCCTGAAGGAGAACGAGATGACCCGCGAGCTCATCCGAGGCCGTACCTCGACGCACGCTGACACCCACCCGCTGAACACCACGACGCTAATCCGCCACGCGGCGCGCACGTATCCCGAGCAGGAGATCGTCTACCGGACCCCCGACGGTGGCTGGGACCGTTACACCTACGGCGAGGCGTGGACGCGCATCACCAAGGGAGCCAACGTCCTGGAGGGTCTCGGGGTCGCTCCCGGCGACGTGGTCGGCATCCTGGACTGGAACAGTCGTCGCCACTTCGAGCTCTACTGGGCTATTCCGGGGCTGGCGGCGGTCATGCTGCAGATGAACCTGCGCCTCGGCCCCGAGGACCTGGGGTACGTGACCACCCACAGCGAGGCCTCGTGGATCTGCGTTGACGAGTCCCTCCTGCCTGTTGCCGAGGCCATCGCCCCGCACGTCGAGGGCGTCAAGGGCTGGATCGTCATGAGCGACCGACCGATGGACCGGATCGAGACCTCTCTCCCGAACGCCCACCACTACGAAGAGCTTCTCGCCGATGCCGAGAGCTCCCGCGATTGGCCGCTCATCGCGGAGGACTCCGCCTACAGCGCCTGCTACACGACGGGGACGACCGGTCGGCCGAAGGGCATCTACTACTCCCATAGGGGCATCTACCTGCACACCCTCGCCATGGTCGGCCTGCTCGGGATGAGCAACGAGGACACGACGATGTTCATCACCCCGATGTTTCACGGCCAGTGCTGGGGACTGCCCCAGGCGGCGGTCCAGGCGATGACGAAGATCGTGCTACCGGGCCGCTACACGATGGAGGACACTTCCGTCCTTGTTGACGCCATGGTTGAGGAGGAGGTCACCGTCACCAACGGCGCGCCGGCAATCTTCCAGCCGATGCTCGACTACATCCGGACCCTGGAGACCACGCCGGACTTCAGCCGCGCCCGTCTCCTCAGTGGTGCGACGGAGCCGCCGCTGAGCCTGATGAAGGGATTCCACGACGTCACCGGCGCCGACATCATCCACGCCTACGGCGCGACTGAGACCACCCCGCTCGTCACGGTCAACAAGGGTCTCAAGCCCTCACTGCGCGGCGTGCTCTCCGAGGAGGAGAAGTGGGACATGAAGCGCCGCCAAGGGCTCATGGCCACCGGTGTCGACTTCCGGCTCGTCGACGGTGACGGCAAGGACGTCCCCTTCGACGGGGTCAGCCAGGGCGAGGTGCTCGTGCGGGGTCCGTGGATCATCGACCGCTACCACGCCATGGATGATGACACCCGATTCCTCGACGGCTACTGGCGCAGTGGCGACGTCGGGACGATCGACGAGCACGGTTACCTCAAACTGACCGACCGGCTCAAGGACGTCATCAAGTCCGGCGGCGAGTGGATCTCTTCGATTGACATGGAGAACCAGCTGATGTCCCACCCGGGGATCCATGAGGCCGCAGTCGTCGGGGTCGCGCACCCGAAGTGGCAGGAGCGCCCGGTCGCCCTCGTCTCACCGAGGACGGGAACGAACTCCCGCTCGATGACATCCACCGGCACCTCGCGCCACACTTCGCCAGCTGGCAGATGCCCGAGAAGGTCCTCTTCGTCGACGAGCTTCCGCGCACCAGCGTCGGCAAGCTCGACAAGAAGGCCATCCGCGCCGAGCACGGGGACGTCTACGCCCAGGAGCTGGCATGAGCACGCTGCTGACCGACTACGCCCCCGCATGGCAGGACGAGGACCAGGCCGAGCTGCGTAAGCTCGCCCGCTCCTTCTTCCGCGCCGAGGTCACCCCGCACCAAGAGCGGTGGGCCGAGCAGCACCACGTCGACCGTGGGCTGTGGACCAAGGCCGGCGCCACCGGGTTGCTCTGTCTCGACATCCCCGAAGAGTACGGCGGAGGGGGCGGCAATTTCGGCCATGAGGCGCTCGTCCAGCAAGAGCTGGCGCTGGCCCACGACACCGCCTTCGGCTTCAACGTGCACTCGACAATCGTGTCGCACTACATCAACGCCTTCGGCAACCACGAGCAGAAGCAGCGGTGGCTCCCTGCGCTCGCGCGCGGGGAGAAGGTCGTCGGCATCGCGATGACCGAGCCGGGGACAGGCTCCGACCTGCAGGCGGTGCGCACCACCGCCCGGCGTGACGGTGACGACTACATCATTAACGGGTCGAAGACCTTCATCTCCAACGCGACCCACATGGACCTGCTCGTCGTCGTCGTCAAGACCGACCCGAGCCAGGGCGCCCGAGGCATCTCGCTCGTCGTGGCCGAGTTGGAGGACCTCGCGGGATTCGAGCGCGGCCGGGTGCTGCAGAAGATCGGGCAGCACGGGCAGGACACCCGCGAGCTCTCCTTCACCGACGTGCGGGTACCGACGGCCAACCTGCTCGGCGGAGAGGAGGGGCAGGGCTTCTACCAGCTGATGGAGCAGCTGCCGCGCGAGCGCCTGATCATCGGCGTCGGGGGAGTGGCCATGGCCGAGGCGGCGCTCCTCGAGGCCATTACCTACGTCAAGGAACGGCAGGTCTTCGGTCGACCCGTGCTGGACTTCCAGAACACGAAGTTCGAGCTCGCGGACTGCACGACGAAGGTGCTGGCCGCTCGCGCCTTCATGGACCAATGCATCCAGCAGGCGGTCGGCGGGACACTTGACGCCGCGACTGCCTCCATGGCCAAGCTGCACGGGACCGAGATCCAGGTCGAGGTCGTCGACCGGTGCCTCCAACTCTTCGGTGGCTATGGCTACATGATGGAGTATCCCATCGCCCGGATGTACGCCGCGGCCCGCGTCCAAAAGATCTACGGCGGGACCAACGAGATCATGCGGGAGCTTATTGGGCGGGCGCTGTGAGCCCTGGCGTGCTCCGCAAGCGCGACGAGCCGTCGCGCTCGTCGCTCTCGATGGGTGTGAGCGGCTCAACGCGGCGCTTGCGGGCCGGGGCCGGCGAGGGCGTGAGTGCATGAGCAGCGCGTTGGTCATCCGGGAGGACCGGGGCCCGTCACCCGGTTGACGCTCAACAGGCCGGCGCAGATGAATGCCTTGGGGGCGGAACTCCTCGGGGAGTTGGCCGCCCACGTCGCCGCGGTCGCCGAGGACCCAGCGGTTCGGGTCGTCGTCGTGGCGGCGACGGGCCGGGCGTTTTGCGCGGGCGCCGACCTAAAGGAGGTCCTCGGGCCCGACGGTGAGATTGACGGCCCGCGGTTGCTGGCCTTCGAGCGTCTTGCCCAAGCGGCCTTCGCCCGCCTGGCGAGCCTGCCGAAGCCGGTCATCGCCGCACTCAACGGCACCACCATGGCCGGCGGACTCGAGTTGGCGCTGCACTGCGACCTCGTTCTCGCCTCGGCGAGGGCTCGGATTGGGGACGGCCACACGAACTACGGCCTGCTCCCCGGAGCCGGTGGCGCCTCCCGCCTGCCGCGGGTGGTCGGCCCGACCCGGGCGAAGTACCTCGCCTTCACCGGGGAGCTGCTGCCCGCGGACCAGGCGATGGCCATCGGCCTGGTCAACGAGGTTGTCCCGGCCGAGGAGCTCCACGCCCGAGCCGACGAGCTCGCGGCGACGATCGCCCGCCGCAGCCCGAGCGCGCTGCGCCTGTTCAAGCAGGCCATCGACGACGGCCTGGATCAGCCGCTCGACAGCGCGCTACGGCTGGAGCTGCTGGCCACCGCCGAGCACCTGCACAGCGGCGACGTCCAGGAAGGCCTGCGCGCCTTCGCCGAGAAGCGCGACCCGGTCTTCGGCTCCACGACCACCGCCCGCTGACCTCGACCACCACCCAGGAGAAGGACCATGAAGATCAGCACCTCCGTCGCCATCGTCACGGGGGGCGCCTCGGGGCTGGGGGAGGCGGCAGCACGCCGCATGCTCCAGCTCGGCGCCACCGTGGCGGCCTTCGACCTCGACGAGACGAAGGGAGCTGCCCTCGAGTCGGAGCTCGGTGAGTCTTACCGCTTCCATCGGGTCGACGTGAGCGACCTGGCGCAGGTTGAGTCCGCCGTCGCCGCGGTCGAGTCGGAGTACGGCCCGGTGCGCCTCGTCGTCAACGCTGCCGCGGTGCCGGCGCCGTCCAAGCTGCTGAGCAGCCGCGGCCCGCTGCCGATGGAGGTCTTCGACACGGGCATCAAGGTCAACCTCTATGGGCCGATCCACGTCATGCGCAGCGTCGTACCCGGTATGTCGGCCAGCGACCCGAACGAGGACGGCGAGCGCGGCGTCATCATCAACATCTCCTCGGGCGCGGCCTACGAGGGGCAGGTCGGGCAGATCGCCTACAGCGCCACCAAGGCAGCACTTGTCGGCCTGACCATGCCGCTCTTCCGGGAACTGTCGACGCACGGGATCCGGGTGATGACCGTGGCTCCAGGCCTCTTCGACACCCCGATCTACGACCAGATGCCGCCGGAGTTGAGGTCCGAGCTGACCAGCAACGCGCTCTTCCCACAGCGCATGGGCCGGCCCGAGGAGTTCGCGATGCTCATCGAGGAGATCGTGCGTAACCCGATGCACAACGGCCGGACGATCCGGCTCGACGCCGGGATGATCCTGCCGCCGTCCTGAGCCGGCGACGTCCAACCCTTCGCCCACCACCACACCGATCCGTCCGGCAGAGCCGACAAGGAGTACTGACATGACCGAGACCATCCCTGTCCGGGAGGGGCTCTTCCGGGAGTCCGACACCGGACCGACCCTGCTGGCGGGACGGTGCGGCGCGTGCGGGCGCACCGTCTTCCCGGTCACCGAGAGCTGCCTCGAGTGCGGCCACGAGAGCATCGAGACCGTCGAGCTTGGTGCCGAGGGCGAGTTGCTCTGCGCCACCGTCGTGCACATGGGCAACGGCCGCTTCGAGCCCGGGTACAGCGTGGGCTACGTGACGATGCCGCACGACATCCGGGTCTTCACCCAGATCGCGGTCAGCGGTGACGAGCCGCTGCCCTCGGGAACCCCGATGCGCCTGGAGATCGCGCCACTGTGGCGTGAAGGGGAGCAGGACGTGCTCGCCTACCGATTCGCCCCCACCACAGGCCAGGAGGCCCTCGATGCGTGACGTCTTCGTCATCGGCGCCGGTCAGAGCGACTTCGGCAAGACTCCGGGACGCACCGCGCCGCAGATGGGTCGCCAGGCCGCGGTCGCGGCGATCCAAGATGCCGGGATGCGACCCGCGGACCTGCAGGCGGTCTTCGCGTCGCGCGTCTTCGACGCGATGGTGACCAGCCAGAGCATCATGAAGGACATCGGCGTCGCCCGTATCGAGATGGTCAACGTGGAGAACGCGTGCTCCGGCGGCGCCACCGCCGTGCGCAGCCTGTACAAGGACATCGCCGCGGGATACATCGACGTCGGCGTCGCCATCGGCGTCGAGTCGATGACGACGAGCCCGGTCGCCGGCAAGCTCATCCCGCCGGACCGGGACGACCTCGACGGACAGCTCGGCATGACCATGCCGGTCCTCTTCGCGCTGCAGGCCCGGCGCCTCATGGAGACCCACGGTGCCACGCCGGAGGATTTCGCCCAGGTGTCGGTCAAGGCACACGACTTCGGCGCGCTCAACCCGCGGGCGCAGTACCGCAAGCGCTTCACGGTGGAGGAGGTGCTCGGTTCGCGGATGATCGCCGACCCGATCACCCTGCTGCAGTGCTGTCCGAACACCGACGGGGCGGCGGCGGTCGTCCTGGCCTCCCCGGAGGTGGCGGAGAAGTACTGCGACCTGCCGATCCACATCGCCGGCTCGGCGCTCGTCTCGGGGCAGCAGGATTTCCTGCGACCCGACATCACGACGATGCCGGCGGGGGAGCGCGCCGCGCAGCTGGCCTACGAGCAGGCGGGCGTTTCGCCGTCGGACGTCGACGTCGTCGAGCTGCACGATGCCTTCGCCAGCGAGGAGATCGTCCACTACGAGGACCTTGGGCTGTGTGAGCGCGGCGAGGGGATCGGTCTGCTGCGCTCTGGCGCGACCTCGCTCGGTGGGCGCATCCCGGTCAACCCCAGCGGAGGTCTGCTCTCGCTCGGGCACCCGCTCGCCGCCTCCGGTGTGCGCACGATCTGTGACATCACCAACCAACTGCGCGGGCGGGCCGGCGACGTCCAGGTCCCCGACGCGCGAGTCGGGGTGGCGCAGATGCTGGGTGGTGTGGTCAACGGGATGGATGTGGCCGCGGCGGGGGTGCACGTGCTCACTCGTTGACGGCTGCTGCACCGACGGGGAGGGAGCCACCCCGACCATGACGGCGAGTGCCGGGGCGGCGTGTGGATGGCGAGGTCGTGACTGGGATGACACGCTCTTCTAGACCGAGGCCACGCGGTGACCGCCGGCCAAAGGCGCGTGCTCGCGCTGCTCACCGACCTCGCCGCCGGACGAGCCACGGCCACCCCCAACGGCCCCTGCGAGGGCCTGGACGCCGACGAGCCGGAACGCACAACCGACACGCAGGCCGACCGGCGCCTACGCACTCGATGCCGACTACGCCGCCGCCGCGATGTTCAGCTGAACCAAGCTCACCAACCCCCGAGCCACCGAGGAGGTACTGAGCCGCCGCCCCGCGGGGAGACCACCAACCCACGGGGTCCCTGAGCCTCGCGGTGGGGATGAGGTGACCGGACTCGGGCTCGATTGTCGGGAACCGGCGGTAGCTGACAGGTCAAGGCGGATACGTGGAAGCGACTCGCACCGGACCGCCTGATCAGGGCTCAAAGCTCGTCGCTCAGGCTCGTGGAGCGCGCAACCGCCCGCGCCTTGGTTCGTTCATTGTCGTTCTGCACAACGACCGGTTACTCACGTTGTGGCTGCCGATATGGAGTCAGGCGCCGCCAACCCAGAGACTGATGTTCAATCACATCGCCCGTCGGAGCGAGTCGTAGGAAACTCAGTGTCCCGCAGACGCGGTGGCAAGCTGGCAAAGGAGCCACAGTGGTAGCCGTCTATGAATTCTTCGACCGGGGATGGCGCATCGACCCGAACGCCACCGCATACGTCAAGGGCGACGAAAGGTACTCGTTCCAAGAAGCTCGCGACCTGACGTGCCAGGTCGCCAACGCACTGTTGTCCGGTGGATTCGAGCCCGGCACAAAAGCGGCAATCCTGTCTCCGAACGACATCCGGTCCTGGCTATGCGTGATTGGACTGTGGCGCGCCGGTGGCATTTGGGTTCCCTTGAACCCTGCAACGTCAGCCTCCGACAATGCCACGCTAGCCGAGAGGTTCGACTGCGAGGTCCTCTTTTATCACGAGGACCTCGCCGAGGATGCAAAGGTCCTCATCGAGCAGGCCAACATACGACTGGCGATTCGCATCGATGACGAGCCGTCGGACGGCACATCCCTGGCTCGGTGGATCGCTGGCTCGTCGACCGAGACGCCCGGGATCGAATTCGAGATGACGGATGTCATCGCGATCTCACCGTCGGGCGGGACCACTGGCGCGCCCAAGGGCGCAATGAACACCCATCGCAGCTTCGCCGCGGCATTCGCGCATCTGATGCTGGCGTTCCAGTACGCCGAGGACGAGAAGATTGTGAACCTGGCGGCGGCCCCTATGACCCACACTTCGGGGTTGCTGAGCCTGCCGGCGACCGCCAGAGGCGGGACCGTGGTAGTCCTGACGAAGCCGGACCCAGCCCACCTCGTCGAGACGATCGCTAAGCACGGCGTCACGGAGTTCTTCCTCCCACCCACCGTCGTGTACCGACTCCTCTCCTACGTGGAGGGTGCCGCACACCCCGTGGACCTGAGCTCTATGCGGTACCTCATCTACGCCGCTGCACCGATGTCTACGGACAAGCTCAAGCGCGCTCTGAAGGTTTTCGGACCGATCATGACCGAGGCGTACGGCCAGATCGAGGCTCCCGCTGCCATCGCGTACATGCGGCCGGAGGAGCATTTCCGCGACGGCGTTATCGCCCACGACGACCACCTGCAGTCGTGCGGACGCCCCTACCCATTGATCGCGCTCGAGATCCGTGACGACAGTGGGAAGACGTTGGCCACCGGGGAGACCGGAGAGATCTGCGTACGCGGCGACATGGTCATGGCCGGCTACTACAAGGAGCCCGAGAAGACCGCCGCCACCATCCGCGACGGGTGGCTGCACACCGGTGACGTGGGCTTCCTGGACGATCGGGGATACCTGCACATCACCGATCGCAAGAAGGACATGATCATCTCGGGCGGGTTCAATGTCTACCCGACCCAAGTGGAACAGGCAATCTTCACCTATCCGGGTGTTCACGAGTGTGCTGTCGTCGGCGTGCCGCATGAGGAGTGGGGCGAGGCAGTGTGGGCCGTCGTCGAGCCGGAGCCTGGCGTCGAGATCGATGTCTCAGCCCTCCTCGCCCACTGTCGCACGCGACTCGGTGGTGTCCTCACCCCGAAGGGTGTCGATGTCGTCGAGACGGTGCCCCGGAGTGCTAACGGAAAGGTGTTGCGCCGCGCCGTTCGTGATCGGTACTGGGCCACCGCGAACCGGTCGATCTAACCCACGCTGCACTCCTCACATCCTCTTTAAAAGGAGACTGGTATGTCTAACGCGCAAATCATTGGCGTAGGTATGACGCCTTTCGGGCGTCACTACGACTTGTCCGTAAAGCAGCTCACGCAAGCCGCTGTCGCCGCGGCGCTCAAGGATGCGGGCATTTCACCAGAACAGGTGGATACGGTCTTCTTTGCGAACACTACGCAGGGCATCCTCCAGAACCAGACGATGGTCGCGGGCCAGGTCGGTCTGCTCGGGACGGGCATCCACGAGGTGCCCGTCGTGAACGTGGAGAACGCCTGTGCCAGCGGCTCCAGTGCGTTCAAGCTTGCGACCACGTCGGTCCGCGCCGGCGAGAGTCGTGTCGCCCTTGCAATCGGGGTAGAGAAGATGAACATCCCGGACTCGCCAGGATATGGCCAGATCTTCACAGGTGCGTACGACCAAGAAATCCCCGGAGGATTGGAGGCAGTCCTCGCCGATATCGGAGGAACGGTCGCCGACGACAAGGTGGGCAATCGCAGCGTCTTCATGGACATCTACGCAGCTTGGGCACGCGGCCACATGGAGGAGCATGGGACAACCCAAGAGCAGATCGCTGCCGTTGCCGCTAAGAACCATGCGCACGCTGTAGGCAACGAGTACGCCTTCTATCGCAAGGCCATGACCATCGACGACGTTCTGGCTGGACGCAGACTGTTGCATCCGCTGACCGTCCCCATGTGCGCGCCGCTGACGGACGGAGCCGCCGCTGTAGTCGTCGCGGCACCGGGGGAGATCAAGACGCAGAGCACCCCCATTCAGATCCGGGCGGTGGAGGTCGCGACCCCGACGACGTCGGACTCGTCCGACAGGGCCACTCCTGTCACGTGGCGGGCGGCGCAGCGTGCCTACGAGCGGTCCGGCCTGTCACCCGAAGACGTGGACGTTACCGAGGTCCATGACGCGACCGCCTTCGGGGAGATCCAGATCTCCGAGAACCTTGGGTATTTCGCTCCTGGTGACGGTGGTCCAGCAGCGCTGCGGGGCGAGACAAGTATCACCGGGGCCAAGCCGATCAATCTCTCCGGAGGACTCGAGTCCAAGGGCCATCCGATCGGTGCGACTGGGCTGAGCCAGATTTCTGAGGTTGTGCGGCAGCTGCGCGGACAGGCCGGCGCCAATCAACTCGACAACCCCCAGGTCGGCCTGTGCGAGAACGGCGGTGGCTTCCTCGGCGAGGAGGAAGCAGTCGCGGTCGTGTCGATCCTGTCGCGCTAAACGGATATCGAGGAGACGCAGAATGGACAAGTCGAACATCATCCATACCCGTGGCGGTCAGGACAAGGTAGCGGTCGTCACCGGCGGTGGCTCCCAAGGCTCGGGCATCGGTAACGGGAGGGCAGCCAGCATCCTGTTGGCCGAACGTGGGTACACGGTTCTGGTTGTCGACAAGTCGCTGGACAGCGCTGAGGAGACTTGCCGCATGATCGCCGCCGACGGTGGCCGGGCAGTTGCCGTTGCGGCGGATGTGTCACAGCCCGATGACTGCGAATCTGTCATCGAACAGGCAACCGCGTTGGACGGCACGCTCGAGGTGCTCGTGAACAACGTCGGCGTCGTAGGGCCTCCCGGCACGGTCGTCGACGTGGACCGTGATGGTGAGGGTGACGTCGCCCGTTTCGCCCAGCTCCACGACGAACGACTCCTCGCCGCTCTCGGGGTGCCCGGGGAGGGTGCCGTAGGCGAAGCCGCGACGGGTGGGCTCGTCGACCACGTCCACGACCCGCACCGGCGCACGCAGGCCCAGCCGCCCCACGCCCAGGCACAGGTTCGCGACCGCTCCGGTCTCGACCCGCGCGTGCGATGCCATCACCGCGATCCCGGCTCGACGGTGCATCTGCCACGTCATCAAAGCGTCTGCGGCCCGCCCGAAGTCCGCCCGCCCCGATCCAACCCGACGGCTGCGGCGCAGCTCGTCGAACCCGTCCGGCACCACGCCCGTGCGCGTGCACCCGACGGGGGCGTAGGTGACGGGGGGCTGGTCCATGTCGACGACCTCATCTTCGAACATCATCAGCATCGAGCTCGTCCAGGGTGAGAATGACAAGAGCTGAGGTCCAGCCGAGCGGCGCCGGCCCGCCTGGGTCGCCCTTCCAGTCGACCTTTTCGGGCAGAGAACCCCATTCCGTGCGATGCCTGTCCAGCCATGCGAGCCAGTGAAGCGCCGTCGACCTGTCGCCGGACGCCGCGGCACTGTATGCGACAAGCGCGACTTCCGGTGTCCACGATGTCCCGTCGTTCTTCCACTCCGCACCCGGCGCGAGGCCTCCTGCCGGGCGAATGGCGTCCCGTTGGTACCTCGCCCAGGCGTCGGCGACTCCCGGAAGGGGTTGGGGGTCGAAGGGAGGCATGAGCATGGCGCTCGACGCGTCGACACCCCCTTGGGTGGGCGATCGCTGGAAACCCGGCCCAAAGATCTCGTTGATCTCAGCGCGCACTCCCTCAGCTGCCCGTTGAACAGTCTCGGCTCGCTGGGACTGGCCGAGCTTCCGGTAGTCGCGCGCGGCGAAGCGCAGGCCAGCGGCAACGGGTGCACTGGCGCCCAGGAGATATCGGTGGCTGGTCTGCTCCCAGTAGTCCTGCCCAGGTGAAGGGAGGTGGCTTCCTCCGCCCGTAGACCTCAGCAGCTGGTCGGTGCATCGGTCGCGGAGCCGGTCGATCTTCGACGTCGACCTGACACCCTGACTCGTCTCGTGGATCGCCCACAGCACCCAGCCGCACCCGTCAACTTGCGCCCGGCGGGGATCGAGGTAGACGCGTTCGCCAGACAAGAGATACCGGGCGTCGAACCCGTACATCGGATCCAGATAGAGAGTGCTGACACCCTCGAGCACACCAGTGGCCTCGAGCTCGTGCCCGGTGCGATGCAGTGCCACGACCAGGAAGGCTCCGTCACGCGGCCAGAAGTATCCCCACTTCTCGGATGGCCCCGCTGCCGGCAGCGCTCCGACCTTCAAGCCGTTGGTGGTCAGAAGTTGGAGGTCCCAGAGGGCGACTCGGCTCATCTCCTCGTACGGCCCGCCACTGCCAGGAATCGTCCCGTCCGCCAACCACGCCGCGGCTCGGACGCGGGTGTGTCGCCCGCCGGAACATGGAAGCCCTTCCCAGCCACAGGCGTTGAGGCCCTGGGGTCAATTGATGAGCTTGGAACGGCGATAGCCACACCGACGGCAACCACCGCGGCGAGGGCTGCGACCACGACCGCCCTTCGCGACACCGACGGGCGCCGAGCCCAAAGAGAGGTTGCGGCGATCCCAATGAGCGACCCACAGGCCAGCGCCATCCACGCGTGAACCAGATCGGGCGTCGAGCCGACTCTGGCCAGGGACGGAACCGCGTACTGCAACACCTCGACAACAAGGGGAGTCCCGGCGGCCATGAACAGCATGCTCGGCCGGCGGCTCAATGGGAGACCCGCCAGAAGCATCAGCACGATCCCCCCGAGTCGAGGGTCCGGCTGGAACCACTGCCACGGCCACAACACGTGCTCAACCGGCAGGTCCCAGGTACGCGGGAGTCCCGGCACCAGGCCGCGGCTCGGCGGAACAAGTTCGCGCACCACGAGCGCTCCGAGCGGCCACGTGACGAACCACACCGTGGGGACCACCCGTCCTCGACCCCACATGACAGCCGCAGCAGCGACCCAGACCAGTGACCAGACAACCAGTGGCATGTCAGGGCGAAACAGCAGTTCGAGGCCAGTCACCGTCGCACCCTATGAGCGCCTCTCGCAATGCTGGGGGACGCCTTGCCGACAACGGTGGAATCCAAGAGTCGGACCAGTTTTCGCCCTCAACTCAACGTCCAGAATCAGGGGACAAGCTCAAGGGCGCGGCAGATCGAACGTCCTGGGCACGGGGGCCGATCGGACGGGCCTCGAGCGGCTCAATGCCGAGTGGGGTACCACCGGGGCACCACCTCCCCCGCCGACGATGCCGGGCCCAGTCGTGAGGTGCCCCAGAACGGCGAAAACCCCCGGAAATCCGGGGGCCTTCGGTGGTGGAGCTGAGGGGATTCGAACCCCTGACCTTCTCATTGCGAAGGCGCGCGGCGGTCTCGTCGCCCCGGGAATCCGCCACTCGCAGAAGTGCATACGTGCCATCGACGCCTCGGTTCGCAGCGTCGGGGGGCACCAGGGGGGCACGGAGAGCCGCCGTCCCGATAGCGGAGCAGAGCCGGCCGGAGCGGGTGCGGGGCAAGCGGCCAGGAGGCTTGGTCAGGTGTGGTGCGCAGGCGCGGAGCGCGTCCCTGTTGCGGTGGGTGCGGGCCGCTTGAGCCGTGGCCGTGGAGGTCGGATGGTGTAGCGGCGGGTCGGCGGTTCATAGGTGAGGGCACTCGGTGTGGGGAGCACCGGGTGTCCTTCCTCGTGTTTCGGCCGGGCGGCGAAGGGGCGTGCAGGTGGGGGGTGCGCGTAGGGGCGAGGGCACGAGCCCGGAGCGCGGGGCCCACCGAGCGGCCGGAAGCGCGGCGAGTCGCGGCGAGCCGCGTGCGTGAGAGTAGTATCACA